>MHYW01000025.1:8677-14406 GCA_001828545.1 Planctomycetes bacterium RIFCSPHIGHO2_12_FULL_52_36 | reverse complement strand
TAGTGATGGTATTCCTGACGTCCAGGTAATTTCCGAACCCTCCTGCCAGGTACACCCTCTGGATGTCTGAGGGCTTCAGGTGCATGGCTTCCAGCAGTGTAGCCACGGCGGAGTATATGGCGGCCTTACTGCGGATGAGGTTCTGTATATCGGCCTGGGTAATAACGATGTCGGAACCTGTGGCCGTTTGGGGGGCAGGCACGATGAGAAATTCCAGGCCCTCTTCGGTCTCACGAACCCTGGGGGTATGGCCCTTTACTAATTTCCCTGATTTATTTATGGCCCCGGAGCGGAGCAGGGCGGCGATGGTGTCCAGCAGCCCCGAGCCGCAGATACCCCTGGGCGTCCCGTTTCCTATAATCTTGTAGTTTAATGAAAAATCTTCGGCGATGTCCAGCCTCTCTATGGCCCCGGAGGCGGCCCTCATACCGTGATGGACCCCGCTCCCCTCAAAGGAGGGACCTGCCGAGGCGGAACAGCAGACCATCCATTCCTTGTTCCCGAGGACTACCTCCCCGTTGGTGCCTATGTCTATGAAGAGGCAGAGGAGCTCTTCCTGGTCCAGCCCGATGGCCATGGCCCCTCCCGTAATGTCTCCGCCCACGTAAGCCGACACGCTGGGGAGGCAGTGTAAGGGGGCATGTTTATAGGTGTTTATCCCCAGTTCATGGGCCTTCAGGGGGGGGATGAAATTGGCCGTGGCTATGTAGGGTTCTTTCCGGATGAGTGTAGGGTCAAGCTCCAGGAGGAAGTGTATCATGGCCGTGTTGCCGGAGCACGTTATGGCAGTGATGTCTTCGGGCCTGAGGTGGTTTCTTGTCAGGAGGATGGCCAGGAGGCCGTTTATGTCCTTTATCACTGACTGTTGCAGGTCTCCCAGGGCATTCCTTTCGGTGGCGTACATAATCCGCTGTATGTAGTCTTCGCCCCATTTCATCTGCGAGTTATAGGTAGCCTCTATGTCCAGCACCTTTGCGGTAGCCAGGTTTACCAGTTCGGCCACAATGGTAGTGGTGCCGACGTCCACGGCCAGTCCCCAATCTGCCTGGGTAGTGTCGCCTGGTTCAATACGGATGACTTCCTGCATAACGCCTCGCTGGGCGACGGTGGCAGTGACTTGCAGGGGCACGTTGTAACGTGACCCTGCCTGCCTCAGATGAGATGGCAGTTCCTTAAGGATTTCCAGTCCTGCCTCCAGGGACTCCATGGGTATGCCTGCCTTTAACGTTATTGCCCTCTTGAGGCGTTCATAATCAGGGAGTGTGTCGTCAAGGGTAGGAGGTCCAAGCTCCAGGTATATCTTTCGTACGAGGGGTTCGTGTTTATATTCTACCCCTGGTAAGAGACCGTGCACCTTTCCTGCGGTTACCCCCTCGGTCTCCTCTAAGGAGAGGAGTATCTTACCCCCTTCCATCCTGGTCTCGGGAGGGATGGAGATAAGGAGGTCGCTGGTCACCCTGGCCTGGCAGGCCAGGACGTAATTATTGGCCAGTTCTTCGGAGGAGAGGAGGGTGGTAGGGGGACATTCTACGCGGCCCTCTTCCACCACCACCTTGCACTTCCCACAGGTGGCCACTCCACCGCAGATACTGGAGACGTAGACGTTGGCGTCATGGGCCGCCTCCAGAACAGTGGTATCTTCCTGTACCGTTATCTCCCGGTCGTGGGGGAGGAAGTGTATTTTGTAGGAATGGTTTACCTTTGGCATGATACATAGGGGGAGGGGTTAACCCTTTTTGCCGTGTCTGTCCCAGGTAGTCTTAAGATACGAAGGTAACCCGGAGGCCTCTTTGGGGCCCACAAGGATGTCCCACCCCGTCTCGTCTTTGAGTTTGGCTGACATTACTGCTACCAACCCAGGAATGATAAGTTTTTTGTGTTTTAGCCTCTCTCCTACGGAGGTATTGTTCATAGCCTTAGCCACTACCTTCTCATTGAGCTTGTCCCCGGAGTAGGCCGTCAGTACAGAGGTGCCCTCCGTATCCACCGCCAGGATATAGGTTGGGATGCGACTGGCCTCCACCTCCCCCTCCACGGAATAATAAGTAAGGGAGAAGTTGGTGGTGAAGAGAACGGGGGAATCCGGGGTGACCTGGCCTACTTCGTATAGTTTGGGTTGTACCTGCACTGGTTTCTGCGGGTCTGTGTATATGTTTTGTCTTACCGTCAGCAGGGGTAAGACCTGCCAGGGCTCGTAGCTATGGAGGACGAGGATGCCGGCATACTTGGCCAGATAGGTGGAGGCCTGGGCTATCTCTCCGTAGGGGTCCTGGTCGTTCAGGAAGGTAATGGTAGGAAAACCCAGTGACCTGAAGTTCTTTCTCAGGGCGGCCCTCCTTAGCCTGGTAAGTCCCTGGAGGACGTCCCTGACCCCATTACCCTGGTAATTCAGCACCATCTCGCTGACCCCCAGGGCCTTAATCTTCTCTGTAAGGTCTGCCAGTTCCTCCAGACTAGTGGAGTGGACCCCCAGGGGGCAGTTCTTTTCCTTGGCCAGTTTGGCCATGGACTCAAAGTTCTGGTTGTTGGCCCCGTAGAGGAGGGGTCTTTTGGCAGCCAGCCCATCTACTGAAAGGGCCTGGGCCATGGCCTCCGGGGACTGGCTGGCCAGTATAAGTAAAAGGTTGGTGTTAGAGGACACCTTCTGGGCCACCCTGGCAAAGGCGTCTTTGTCTCCGCTGTCATTTTGGACGGCCACAAGGTTTATGCCTATCTCTGTCCCTACCCTGTGGAAGCGCAGGGCTGATACCTCTTTTAGTTTTTTGTCCAGTTCCGCTTCAGAGAGACGGTCACTTACGGCAACGGCTACCCCGGCGGGGTGGTAGAATTTCTCCTCGTGTCTGAAGAGGACGTTTTCCTCTCCGACCTTGAGGGCGTTGTCTCCCGTGCCGATGGTCACCAGCTTTATTGGAGGTGCAGAGGCGGCCCCAAGGGTCTGTTTGGCCTGCTCGCTCACGTCGGGGCACTCGTCAATGCTGGCCTTCTTCTGGGCCAGTTGCATGGCAAAGGCCAGGCAGGTGGGTCTTCCGCACTTCTTGCAATTGGTCCTGGGTAGGAGTTTATAGATATCTAGCCCCGTTAAGGCCATTTCTATTCCATTTCCTCTCTGCGGTTTACTATCTTACTTACCAGCCCGTACCTCAGGGCTTCCTCTCCGGTCATCCAGAAATTCCTGCGGGTATCGTTTTCTACCTTTTCAATGGATTGGCCTGTCTCCTGGGCAATGAGGCGGTTGATTTTGTCCCTGAACTTGATTATCTCTCCCGCCTCTATCTGGATATCGGCCGCAGTGCCCATGACCCCCGTACTCGGCTGATGGATGAGGATGCGGGCATTGGGCATGCTGTAGCGGTCTTCTTTAGCGGCCCCTAGCAGGATGATTACGGCGGCACTGGCCGTGATCCCTGTACATACGGCCTTTACCTTGGGCCTTATGAACCGCATCATGTCGTAGATGGCGAACCCTGCGTCCGCATCGCCGCCGGGGGAGTTTATGAATATCTTTATGTCTTTTTTGGGGTCTTCTTGTTCCAGGAGGAGGAGCTGGCCGATTACCTGCTGTGCCATCTTCTTGTTGATGACGTCAGCCACTACGACGGTACGGGTCTTGAGGAGCTTGGCATTAAAGTCCATCGCCCTTTTGGGCCGTTCTTCCTTTTCTTCCTCTTCTTCCTCTTCTTGGAAATGGGGTATTGGTGTCTCTGTCATGTCTTATATGAGGGGGGCCATGGACAGGGCAGGGTGATTAACCTGCTGCATGTAGGCCAGTACCTCTTCCTCCGTGGTGGCTGTGGTCTCGTCAGCAATCTTGTTAAGGAAGTCTTCCAGGCCCAGTTCCTTGGCCCTCTTTTCAATGAAGTGGCCTACCTCTTCCTTTAGTTCCTTGGGCATCCACACAAGCCTTTGCATCCCACCGTCAGCGGACATGAACTTCCGACTGCCGATGAAAAACTTGCTATGGCCTGAAAAACCGGGGGCCTGCAGTCCTCCCCCGATTGAACCAGCCAGGGTAGAGAACTTCATCCCGCAGGGGGTCATCTCCGTAAAGTCCCTGTGCACAGTCATGATGCCATTACACATGGGTAAGAGGGCGGAGATGCATTCAAAACATCCGCAACTGGTCATGGGGTCTGCAATCATACTGTACATGCTTACCCTTTCCACCTTGTGTCTGGAGTTCTCCAGCAGGAACCGATTAACCCCTTCCCACTGCCCTATATTCTCGTCCAGGACCTTGCCTTTTTCTATGGGCTGGTTGGGGCCCCTGGGGTTAATCTCAAAAGAGGCCTTCCCGTCCAGCCAGCTCACCGAACCGCAGAGGCCGGACCTCTCAGGGGAGATGATGCAGAGATGGGTGGGGGCAAAACTCTGGCAGAGGGAGCAACTGTAGAAGAGGTTGACCGCCTCGTCGTTCATCCCCAGGATTCGCTCGTCCCTCTCAGCAAAGGCCCTGTGGACCTCGCCCAGGCGTTTCTCTACCTCTGCCTTATTGGTATAAATGGTTACCTGTACCTTGTCTACGATGGCGCCGTATTCCTCGTGGAACTTGGCGTGGACGATGGTGCCGACGTGCCGCAGTCTGAGACCGGCCTTGAAGCCCTCTTTGCTTATGCGGTGACGTATCTGGTCCCTCTGGCCCATGTGGAAGATGCCCTGGGCCTCCCCAATGAAGCGGTGTATCTGCCTCTCCAGGATAGGCTCAAAGTCCTTTTGCATCTTGCGACCGGCTACCTCTATGTATATGCCGGCCGGTATGGCGGTGCCCTCCTTGAATTCCTCAAGGTCAGGCCCCACCATGGTTATCTTCCCGTCCGTTATCCCGGAGGTGTCTTTCATGGTCACAAATTCAAAGCCTGGGGCCCCAGGGCCTCCGAGTTCCACGTACATGTCCTCCTTACGTATCCTTTCCCCCTCAAAGGCCGGCCCATAGGGCACTGGGATGTCTATCTTGTGTATGGATATCTTGAGTCCCCTTACCTCTATGGCCTTGTCTACTATCCTGTCATGGGGGATTTGTGAGACCACGTGTTCGTAGGTACATACGCCGGTGGGTAATATCTCCGGGATGTCCGTATCGGCGATGGCGGGGAAGCCGTAGTTTATGGCCCCTGCGGCATTGGCGTATTTTTCATCGTCTACCTCTCCCAGGGCCATTACAAAGGCAAAGATGCGGTTCTTGTTGTAGAGGAGGTTCCTGCGGAAGTCTCCTGGTTTGACGGCCCCGAAGGCCATGGCGGCACGGTTGGCAAAGCCCAGGGAGTAGACGGTGGCGGTTATGTCCTTTCCGAAGGGTACCAGCCGGGTCTTCCAGCCTAACTGTACCCCTTTACTGGCCAGTTGTTCGGCGAAGGAGACGCCGTGGGTATTGGCAGACATGAAGACGTACAGGTTCTTTTGCTGGAGTTCCCTGGCTATCTTTACGGCTGTGTCGGCATCGGGGGCGGCCCCCACTATTGCGGCAAAGCCAGGGGCCGTACCGTCCACAAACTCTATCCCCCTCTCCCTCATGATGACGTCATCTGCCGCCCCTAACCATATCCCCTCCACAGGAGGGGGGCCGATGAGATACCTACAGCCCTCTATGACCTCCTCGGCAAATAGGGTGGCCATCCCGGCATCCAGGGCATGGCCCAGATACGGTAGCCAGTGTCTTTCCTCTGGAACGGGTGGGAGCATCCCCCTGGCCATCTCCAGGATTTTGAAACAATCTCCCAGGGTCTTTACGGGGA
>MHYW01000025.1:0-8664 GCA_001828545.1 Planctomycetes bacterium RIFCSPHIGHO2_12_FULL_52_36 | reverse complement strand
ATCTCCCAGGGTCTTTACGGGGATTCCCGTCATGGAATATATGATGGGCAGGTAGTAGCCGGTGTTGGGGAATTCTACCGGGCAGTCCCTGCCCTTTTGGACAATGGCCTCTGCCAACTTCTTCTCTGCATTCTGGACTATCTTATGAGCGCCCCTTATTGCGGCGGCGGCAATTATCTTGGACATAGCTCTTCTCCCTGAACATTATCCACGGCTAACTTGACAGTACCCTTACAGCCCGTAATGGCGTATTGGAATACGCCCCCTACACCTCTAGTTTTCGCCTGTCTTCCATGTCGTAGAGTTTTCTCTCCTTGGCTACGTTTATTCCAAGGGCGTCCCGCTTCTTTTCAATGTGGTCCATGATGAGTTGGGGTATCTTCTTCATGTCCCGCTCAAAGGCCCACGTTGCCCCTACTTGTTCTTCCAGCCCTTCCGTCAGGAGCTTGAGTACGTCGGGGGCGCCTGTGACGGGGGAGTTCATGCCGAAGACCGTGAAGACGCCTGAGGCGACGAAGTATTGTCCTATGGCAATTGCCTTCTCGCTCATCCACTCCAGACAGACCCCGGCAACGGGTAAGTCACTGATGTCGTTCCCCAGACCGCCCTCTTTTACCATCTCTGAGCAGGCGATGAGGATACGGCTATTATCCACACAGGCGCCGGCATGGAGTACGGGGGGTATGCCTACGGTCTCGCACACCTCCTTTAGCCCCTTACCACAGGCATCCTTGAATTCTGGTACCATCACCCCGCTCCCAGCACATTGACCTGCGGCACAACCCGTACCTACTACCAGGAAGTCTTTGGATATGAGTTCCTTTACTAGCTCAACGTAATTTTCTGCACCAGCTGGCGTCTTGGGGCCCGTACAGCCTGCTATACCCACTATCCCTCGGATTCGCCCGTTCATTATGTTATCGTTGAGGGGTCTATAGCTGGCCCTGAACCTCCCGCCCAGCATGTATTTGATGGTCTCGTGGCTGAACCCTGCCACCACCTCTGCCCCGTTGTCTTCAGGTATGAACACCTTGGAGGGGTTGCGGTTGGGGTAGTTGTCTATGGCCATCCACACTATCTTTTTGGCCGCCTCCACGGCATGTTCCTCGTCCACCTCTACGTGTTCTGCCCCAATAATCTTCGCCTTGGCGAGGGTGGTTACCAGCTTGGTGTGGAAGTGCTGGACGGTATCGGCCAATGCCTGGATTATGCACTGTACGTCTACCACCATGAGTTCCACGGCGCCGGTGGCGACGGCCAGCTCTTGCATAGTCATGTGGCCTGCCATGGGTATGCCGTGTCTTACCAGGAGTTCGTTGGCGGTACAGCATATACCGGCGATTGCGATACCTTTGGCCCCTACGGCCTGGGCCGCCTTGGTGAGGGAGGGGTCACTGGTGGCCATGACTATGGCCTCGGCAATGATAGGCTCGTGGCCGTGGATTATAATGTTTACGTAGTCTTTTTTGAGCACGCCCAGATTGGATTTCCCCAGGACTGGTTTGGGCGTACCGAAGAGGATGTCCTGGAGTTCGGTAGCAAGCATGGAGCCGCCCCAGCCGTTGGAAAGTGAGAGCCGCATCGCCTGTTTGATGAGGTTTCTATAGTCCTGGTCTGTACCCATACTGGTACGGTGCATACTCTCGGCAACCTCCCTGTCAATGGCCCTGGGGGTTATCCCCAGTTTTTCCCAGAGTTTTTGTCGGGTCTCTGGCGCCCTCTTGACGAAGAGTTGGGTGCCGTAGGGTTTACCGAACTCTGCAAGGGCCATCTCCCCTACCTCTTCGGCAATCGCATTTATTTTCCTCCCCTCGGTCTTTACACCGAAGCACTCGGCCACCATCATGAGCTTCTCTTCATCTTTTATCTTGTACCCTGGCGCCTCACCCCTGGCGGCCGCTACCAGTAAGTATGCCACGGCCCTGGCATGGTCGCCGTGGGAGGCGGTCCCGGCGGCCGTCATACGGAGGAAATGCCTTGCGGCAAAGGTATTGGCATCTGCCCCACAGACGCCCTTCTTTGGTCCCTTACCGAAGGGGTCTATATTGCAGGGTCCCCAGTTGCAATGACGACAGCATAGGGCCAGTTGCCCGTAACCGCACTGTGGTTGCTGGGCCTGATAGCGGTCGTATATGGTCTCTATCCCCTCTGCCTTCATCCTTTCCAGGAGCTTCAGAGAGGCTGAATCGGTAGTAGGACTGCCGGGTGTCTTGCTGGTTGGGTTTTTGTTCTCCATGGAACAACTCCTTCTAATTAATAACGATTAAGGAGAGTAAGGCCTCACAAATAAGAATATAACATAAAGAGCGGATAGACCTCAAGCCCTTCTAGATAGATTAGGAGGGGCCTGAAAAAGGTTCGTTATTATATAGTTAATTGGAGAGCTTTTCAAGTGTAAAAAAGCTAATGGTCGTGGGGTATATGGACAGGGGCGACACTTTAGGGATTAGGGAAAAAGTATAACACAGGCTAAAGCCTGCGGCTACCCCTACCCCCTACTACTGGAAGAGTTTTCTAACAAGGGGTGAGACCACGTGCGAAGAGACAAGCCCGTCCTTACCGGTAAACAGGATATAGGTCTGTCCTTTTGTAGGGGGTACGCCGGGATTGAATACGGAACTGATATTGAAACTGAACCTGCGTACAAAGACCTTGCTGTGGGGGGCGTTCCGGCCGTTCCTGCCCACGGACAGGTTGCCAGTGTTTGCCTTTTGCATGTAATAACAGTATCTTGCCACCTCCAGGGTGGATGGACAATCTATCCCTTCTTCTTTGCAGTAGGTCGTTAAGAACTGTCTGAGCAATCTATACAGGGTCTGCAGACCCAGGCCCGCGTGGGTCTCATTCCTCTCTCCTAACCATTGGGCCCATCTCTCAACAAATTCCGAGCCTCGCAGTCCGAGGTGGCTTTCTAAGAAGTAGAGGAGCAGTCCGAACCCTTCGTGATACAATGCGGTCGTATGCCGCCCCAGGGTGATGGCGCTGAGGATTTCGGCGTATGTGAAACCCTTGCTCTTGAATACGTAATAATTGGGGTTGGGGTCGGCCTTTATGCCGTATCTTTTACTATGGCGGTGGAAGTAAGTCCCGGGCAGGAGGAAGAAGGGGAAGACTACCGTGCTCATGGGTCTCTGTGAGATGCACCAGTCTATGCTCTTCTTAAACCCCTCGTAGTTATCTCCGGGTAGTCCGGCTATGAGCTGCAGGATTACGTCCACCTTTTTACTGGCCAGGAGCTGGACGTTTCCCCCCAATTTTTTGAGGTTGTAGGCCCTGTTTGCCGTCTTCAACACTTCGGGGTCAGTACTCTGCACTCCGACCTCTACTATCCTGACTCCTGCTTCGGCCAGGAGTCCTGCGAGTCCCTCGTCTAATAGTTCTGCCTTGATCTCCGTATGCACCGTGCTTTTGTGGCGGTTGTTACTGGCGATGAAACGGAGTATCCTCCCGGCCCTCTCCCTGTTCAGGTTAAAGGTGGGGTCCATCAGGTAGAGCCTCTTTGGTCCGGCAGAGAGGATAAGCCTTAATTCTTCCTCCACCCTCTCTACGGAGAAATAGCGTACCCCGCGGGAATATTTTGGATAGAAACAAAAATGACAGTGCAGGGGGCATCCCCTCATGGTCTCCAGGGCCACGTGTTCCTTGACCTGTCCGTCCTTCAGGTCAATTATCCCCGTCAGGAACGGGGAGGGTATGTCGTCCAGGGTCTTCACCGCAGGTCTGTCCCTGTTCTCGTATATGCCCCTTCCCCTGCGATAAGTGATGCCCGGTACGTCCCTCAGGTCTCTGTGATGGAGAAGGTGAGTTAATATCTCGCTGAAGGTAATCTCTCCCTCCCCCTTTACGATGACGTCTATGGAGGGGTGCTCTCGCATGAGTCTCTTTGAGACGTCTGAGACGGAGTCTCCGCCCAGGACTATCTTAATCCCCGGCAGTACCAGTTTCAGGATGCGGCAGACCTCAAGGGTCTTTCGGAGGTTCCAGCAATAGACCGAAAAGCCTGCGAGTTCGGGCCTCTTCTGCCAGATTTTCTGGACGACGTCTTCCTTTGGCCCATCGGGGATAAAGAGTATCTCTATGTCTACCTCGTTCCTTATCTCCGAATCCCCCCGTACGGCATGGGCCTTCAGGTAGGAGAGGGCCAGGGAATAATTAAAATTGTCTATGTCGGGGTGGGGATAGGCTATGCTTACGAGGGCGACCTTCATGGGTCTTGTCCTGTCTTTGTTACCGGATTTGCACTTGTTATGAGACCTCTAAAAAAATCAAAGGGGGGCAAAGCCGGGATTAGGGAAAAAGCATAACGCAGGCTAAAGTTCTCCAGAGGCGAATCCGCCTCAGGTCATGCCGAAGGCAGATCCGCCTACGGCGTGACACGACCTGCGGCTACCCCTAGTCCCTGACCCCTACCCCCTACCCCCCGACCCCTACCCCCTTTCTTAGGCCCAGGGTATGAGGGGCATCAAATGGTTCCAGTGTCTCCCTCTCGTTGATAAGCACTGCCCTTCCCTCATCTATCAGTACCTCTGCGGGCCTTAGCCTGCCGAGGAAATCCGTGATGGCCGAGTAGCAGTATCCACCGGCGTTATGAACGATGAGGACGTCTCCCTCAGAGACCTGGGGTAGGAGTCTATCTCTTCCAATAAAATCCCGTGAATAGGTAGTATTGCCGCATATGTCGGCCAATTTGTTAAGGGGTTTCTGGTCGTCCTTGCCGTATACCGTTATCTCATGGAAGGCGTCCTCGTAGAAAAGAGGTCTTGGGAAGATGTCTACGCTGGCGTCGGTCCCGATGTAGAGTTTATTGGCCCTCTCTTTGACGTCTACCACGGTGGTCAGGAAGTGGCCTGCGTCGGCTATCATTGCCCTGCCAGGTTCAAGCATCAATTTTATGTCCCTTCCCACCGCCTCAGAAAATCTGTACATCTTTTCTGAGACCATAGACCCGTATTCAACCATGTTGAACCTGGCCTCCTCACGACGTGATTTCACCCCGAAGCCTCCCCCCAGGTCTACGTACTCTAGTTCCCGGAACCTTCCGGCAATCCTCAGGACTTCCTCTATGCCTCTTCGGAAGAAGTCTACTTCCATCAGGTTTGTGCCTAGATAGACGTGGACGCCGTCTAGCGTGAGGTCGTATCTTGCGGCAATCCTGAAGGCCTCGTCCAGCTCAGCCTCTAATATGCCCAGTCTGCACCTCTGGCCGACAAAGACGTTGTCCGCTTTGTCAGGGAGCGTCAAATGTACGGGGTTAATCCTTAATCCGACCCTGGAAGAGGGGTTGAGCCTCCCGTACCTCTCCAGCTGGCCCAGAGAATCCACGTTAAGGATGACCTTGCCCTTGATGGCGTAATCAAGGTCACTGTCGCTCAGGTTACTGCTCGTGAAGATAACCTCCTGGGCCTGAAATCCACACCTCCATGCAATGAGGAGGTGTTTGGGGGAGTTCACGAAGATATTTACGCCCATGTGCCTCATCAACCTAAGGATGTAGGGGTTATTGTTGCACATGGAGGCAAAATAAATCTCCAGGTTATCGTAGGGGATTTTCTTAAACTTCCTTACGTTCTGCCTGAGCCTGGAGGCGTCATACATGTATAACGGACTGCCGAACTGTTTTATTAATGCCCTTGCGTCCAGAACGTCTTCTGTCATGCGGGGTATCATAGGTCTTCTCCTCTATCACGTTCATTTCCCTTAATCTTCTTACTGCATCCATAACGTCCTCATACGCCTGGTCTCCGGGAGAGGCCCTGGAGTGTGTAAGCTTAGAGGCAATGTCCTGGATAGGTAATCTTCCGTTGCACAGGCCGATTAACCTGGTCCCGAAGCGATTGACCCTGGCAGTGTTTAACTTCCCAAGACCGTCTATAAAGAACAGGATGTGGCAGCTTCTCTCCTCCGGGTTTACGTTGCCCGCCTTTATTTGTTCTATAATCCCTTTTACGTTGTAGTTGAATTTTTTTATCCTTACGTATCTATTCTTTCTGGGGAAGAGGATGGGGTGGTCGGCCTGCCTTTGTCTTATTGAATCTCCTGTGGGGGGCCTCGGGGCGGAGGCGGATGCCTCTCTAAGGTTGTTCTTTATCTCCTCGTACCGGAGGAGGTCGTTGATGTATCCACTTCCCCCCTCCTCCGCCGCCGTGTCTTTCAGGAACAAGAGGAATTCTCCTGCCGTGCCGTAGTGGGTCAGGGGTTTGGACGGGTGGTAGTTTAGGTTATGGTCGGATATCCATTGTGCCCATCGTCTGAAGAGTTCAAGTCCGTCTCCTGACCCCTCTAAGAGGGCCAGGAGGGGGTAGCGGAATAATCCCATTATGGGGGAGAGTTCGTCTATCCCTTTCAGCAGGTCTTCGTCCTCAAGTCGTGTCCTGTAACGATGGTAGCCTGAGAATATCTCTGGATACCTCCTCATCAACCCCATCCCTTTTCCCCGCAGTGTCTTGCGGAGGGGGAAATCCAGAAAATGTCCGTCAAAATAGAGTAAACCTTTGTAGTCTTCGTGCATCAGGGAACCCTTGAAGGGGCAGACTCTGAAGATATGGACCTTCGGCACGTCCATCCTTAAGAGGGAAAAGAAGAGACCGATGGTCTTACTGAGGCTGTCCTCTGACTCCCAGGGGAAACCTACCATGAGACCCACGGTTGCCTCTATGCCCAGGGACATGGTCTGTCTGATAACCTCAAGGCCCCCCTGCAGGTCCAGGCATTTTTTGATGGTCTTCTGCATCTTTTCCGAGCCCGCCTCCAGGCCGTAGTAAATGGCCTTACAGCCGGCTCGGGCCATCAGGCCGAGGAGCCCTGCGTCTACGGTATCTGTCCTTGAACTGCAGGCCCACGTTACGTCCAGTCCCCTTTCCAGGAGGCCGTTACAGAATCCCTGTACCCACCTCCTGTCAGTGGTGAAGAGGTCATGTACGAGGTTGAAATGGCGGAGGCCGTATCTCTCCTTCAGGAGCGCCATCTCGGAGAATATCCTCTCCGGGGACTTTACCCTGTATTTCTTCTTCCAGTAGGGTGCGGTGAAGCAGAAGGTGCAGGCGTGGGGGCAACCCCTCCCTGCCTCTACGTACACGGTGTCGGTGGGTGAGATATTGTATAAATGATAGGCGGGGACTGGCAGGGTGTCCAGGTCGTCCAGGAGGGGCCTGTCTTCGTTCCTCACCACGGCCCCGCTTTCTGACCTGTAGGAGACCCCCCTTACCGAACCTGCACGTCCATCCCTCTGGAGGCCCTCCACCAGTTCCACCATGGTCGCCTCCCCCTCGCCGCGCACTATTACGTCAATGAAGGGAAAGTTCTTGAGAGTCTCATAATCCGTTACCGAGGCGTGCGGCCCCCCGAGGACAATGACCGTCCGGGGCCGTAGTCTCTTGCATTCCTCTGAGATGTTGAGGACGTGGTGATAAGAGTCTGCGTCTGTCATGAACCCCAGGACGTCGGGTTCGTGTCTCTGAATTAGTCTGGCAACGTTCCTGTAGTAGTCCTGGTCATTGGGGACGCCCCCGCCGATGGGCCTGTTGAGGTCTATTACCTCCACGTCTTTACGCCGTTCCTCCAGGCAGGCGGCAAGGGACAGCAGTCCCAGTGGTACAAATGGGAGGGTAACGATACGGGTGTTTGTGGAACGCCCCTGATAGTAGAAACTGTGATTCAGATGTGGGCTGGTAGAGAGGCATATCTTCATGGGTTTGGACGGTTGGTTACATGCTAACTGACCCCAAGGGCCTGGTGGAGTAACTCTGTCCTTTTCTTGAGTATCATCTTATGGACGGGCAGTGCCCCGCAGGCGGAGGGACTGCCCCGGTAGCGTAGACTGAGGGGAGGGCACCTGTTCGTGCAGAAATAGCGGCCCGTGGAGAGTTCGCACCTGGCACAGTCCTTAAAGTCCCCCCACGTGAAGCCCCTAATCTCATGAAAGGAGTCCTGCCAGATTTCAGAGAATTTCTTCTCCCGGAGGTTCCCCGCCTTAAAGGTGGAGGTAGAGGCACCTATAGAACAGGGGTATACGTCACCATTCGCACAGACGTAGGCCAGCGACCTGCCGCCCTTGCACCTCTTCGTTGAGTAGTCTAACTCAAAGGTATAGTCAAATATCTTTGCCACACAAGCCCCTATGGATTTGTTCATCTCCATCTCAAAGAGGGTCTCGTCCAGCCACAGGCTTGATGCCTTTTCTACGTCCCTGGGGCCCAGCATGAAACTACTGTTTTCGCCCTCACCTCCCCTGCCAAGCGGGCTAACCAGCCCGGTCCTGAAGACTATCTCGTGTTCAACGCACCACTCAAAAATCTTCCTCATCCCGTCAATATTCCTGCTGGACAGGGCGGCCATGACGGCAGTGAGGATGCCGTTGTCTTTTAGCAGTAAGAGTTTGTCAGTGATTTGCTTAAAGGATACCTCTCCCCGGAGGGGGTTGTACTGACCGGCGCCGTCCAGGCTCACGTTTACCCTCAAGTCCTCGTAGGTCCTGGGCAACTGGTCAAGCCCCTCCTGGGTCAGGGGGAGGCCGTTGGTGGCAACGCCTATCACGAACCCGAGCTCGCAGGCGTATCTCAGGATGTGGGCAAAGTCTTTATGGAGCGTCGGCTCCCCGCCAGTGATGACCAGGCTGAGGGCCTTCATCCCCTTCAGGTCTTCCAGGAGCAGGCAGAGTTCCTCGGT
>MHYW01000024.1 GCA_001828545.1 Planctomycetes bacterium RIFCSPHIGHO2_12_FULL_52_36 | reverse complement strand
AAAGGAACTCCTGCCCCTGGATAAGCAGTTCGTGGAGGAGGGATTCCTCTCAGACCTGAGGGTTCCCATCTTGCTGGGGGGTGAGGTAATTGTCCTCCTTAATGTAGGCAGTAAGCGTGTGGGTGGGTTCCGCACGGAGGACGTCTCTATCGCTGAGGGGGTAGCCAGCCAGCTGGCCCTGGCCTTCTCCCATGGGAGGCTAATCCAGGGGTTGAAGGACTCTCTACTTGAGACCGTAAAGTGCCTCTCTGAGGCCATTGATGCCAAGTCTCCCTGGACCAGGGGTCACAGCGAGAGGGTTGCCGGGCTGTCCTGTGACATAGCCAGAGAGCTTGGTCTTGGGGAGGAAGATATAGAACGAATAAGGATGGCGTCCCTCCTCCACGACGTTGGGAAGATAGGGACCTACGAGGGATTACTGGATAAGCCAGGAAAACTCACCCCAGAGGAGTGGAATTTAGTAAAGGAACACTGTGCAAAGGGTGTCCAGATAATTCGTCCAGTAGAGAGATTCAATGAACTGATACCGATGGTCCTTTATCACCACGAGCGTTATGATGGGAAAGGCTATCCTGAGGGTAAAAAGGGGGAAGAAATACCCCTGGGGGCGAGGATTATATGCATAGCCGATTCTGTGGATGCCATGACCAGTGAGAGGCCCTACCGCAAGGCCAAGCCCATGGAAGAGGTGGTGGAGGAGTTAAAGAAGAATGCAGGCGCCCAGTTTTGTCCGAAGGTGGTAGGGGCCACATTAGGGGTGCTGGAGAGGCAGAGGGCTAGGGGGTAGATGGTGGGAGCTGGTGGACTCGAACCACCGACCCCTTGCTTAGTTCCTCCACAGGCTAATGGGGGGGTGAAACTTCTACGTTCACACGGTACCCCAGGCGTGTAAGATAATTTGAACAGTCTTCCCAGGTTAGTCCAAAGGTGCGTACGTCAGCAAGTCCCAGGCGACTGACAATATCTCTGAGCATCTCAAGGTCGGACTCGTCAAAGATGCCTTCTTGCATTACCTTCTCTGCCCAGTCCACCAGTTCAGCCAGGGTCAACCGCTGGTGCAGATAGTCCTCCAACTTATGGGCTACGTCTTCCCGTCTAATAATCGTCATTTTCTCTTTCTGAGGGGCTGATGTCCAGTATCCACTGGGAACTTGTTATGTACTTCCACAAGTTTCCCTTCTTCATTGTAAATCTCTTGATAGAAGCGCACAATCTTTTCGTTTAAATCTACTTCTTTGATATAGCGTGCCCTACCTCCGGAACGACTTGTAACCTCATACCAGTAGTGGCGGCCCCCGTCAGGAAGTTCTTCCCATGAGCCGAATTTACTTTCGTTCTGACGGCGCTTCTTTATATCCATAAATGGTGGGCGCTGGTGGACTCGAACCACCGACCCCTTCCTTGTGAAGGAAGTGCTCTAGCCTCTGAGCCAAGCGCCCACTTTGAAATCCTTACTATTGTACCACTGATTTCTTGCTAAGGACTCGCTACCTATAAGCCTCTCTCCTGTGCTTTATAGCAAAGACGTCTACCACTTTCTCTTTCTCATAGATTTTGTAAAGTATCCGATAGCTTCCTACCCTTAACCTGTAGTCCTCTGCACTACCCTTAATTTTCTGAGTATTAGTACTCCTGGGATTACTAGCCAGGCCATCAATAGCCCCGGCAATCCTGGGTAACACTGCCATATCTATACCTTTAAGGTCTCTTTCAGCGCCAGGCTTGATAACGATTTTATAAAAGGTCACGCTTCCTTAGCCTTGCCTTAGCCTCTTCCCAGGGGATAGACCGTTCTCTCTTTCTGCTAAGCATTGTTTTCAAATCATCCAAATCTTCCAGTAGCTCTTCATACTCTTTAATGCCCAACACAACGGCAGTCCTTCTACCTTTCTTGTTTACTACAAATTGCTTAGTCATTAACGCCTCATTTCTGAGAAGGCCAGACAAAACCTTTTCAAACAGTCAGGAAATGCAGGATTGAAAATCCTGCACTGAGCCAAGCGCCCACCTACCTGCATGAAAACCGACCATCCTTTCCTAACATTTTTACGCCGTATTTTCAAGCATAAAGGTAGAGGCGGTCTGCCTCAGGTGGACAAGAATGAAATCTTCCAAGCAAAGAACCCTCCAGCCTGTCACCCTGATCCGCCTAAGGCGGAGAAGGGTCTAGTTTCTATGTTATGAGATTCTTCCCCGCCTCAGGCGGGTCAGAATGACAGAAGGCAATACTTAATCAACCCTTGCCCGGAACCCGAATTTATAGTCCTTTTTCTCTTCTCCTACCTTAAGTGGCATGACAAGATTAAAGGTGGTGCGGTCCCAGGAGTCAACGTCAAAAGCGGTCTTTAGTTCCGGGAGGAGGGGCTTGGTCTTCCGTCGTCCAATGGAATGACTCACGTGGTCGGAAGGCAGTACCCACGTCTCCAGCCTTGTACCGGGGGCAATAACGGTGGCGGCCTGTGGTTTGTCTTTTTCCTCAGGTTTTACGTCTTGGGCAGTTACCTTGTGTACCGCACCATATCTATCCTCATACTCCACCTTACTCCAATCCAGTTCCACGGGTTGCGTCCCTTTATTTTCTATAGTAAGGTCAATCCTCTCCCTGCTGGGCCTGAAGGCAAAACGCAGGGCATCGTCCTCAAAATCCAGTGTGCCTGTGGATGGGTACATCATTGTGAACTTGTACTGGTACAGGTTTGAGATGTCAGTCCCCCTGGCACAACCAACCATGAGGCAGAGAAAGACATAGGAGGGCAGGATGTAGGGACTCCGGCCCAGGCGGGCTATCCGGGCCATGTGCCGTTCCCTTCGTAGTTGACCTTCAGGAGACATAACCCTTTGGCAGGTACGGTTGGGCCTGCGAGCGAACGGTCCCTGGCCTCTACCACTCCCTTGAATTCCACCAGGCCCATCTTCCCACTCCCTACCAGGAGGAGCGTCCCGACGATACCCCTTATCATCTTGTGCAGGAAACCGTCCGCCTCTATAAAGAAATGGATATACCTCTTAGTCTTGGAGTCCATTGATCCGCCTGAGGCGGACAATGGATAATGCCCAGCGACGTCCGCCTCAGGCGGACTGGACTCCAAAATCTCAAAAGACTTTATGGTGCGGGCGGTATTCTCTTTATTGTGGGCCTCTACGCAGAAGGCCCTGAAGTCGTGCCTTCCTAATAGATGTTGGGCGGCCTCTTTCATCCTCTCTACGTCCAGGGGACAATGGAAGTGGTAGTAAAAATTCCTGTTTATAGCCCTGGGTACTGGGTCATTCAGGATGGTGTAGCGGTAGACCTTGCTCGTGGCATGGAATTGGGCATGGAACTCCTCGTGTACCTTCCCGGCAGAGCGCACGACAATCTCTCTTGGCAGGTAATAATTAAGGGCAGGCACGAGTCTTTCCGCAGGCAATTTGGAATAGGTCCTAAAGTTTGCCACCTGGCCCAGGGCGTGCACCCCTGCATCAGTCCTGGAGGCCCCGTATACCACCACCCATTCCCCTGTAATCTTGTGGATGGCCTCCCTTAGACACGCCTGTATAGTAGGGGCGTATTGCGATACGCCCCTACTGGTTTTTATCCTCTGTTCCTGCCAGCCTGAGAAGTTTGTGCCGTCGTATTCAATCAGGAGCTTGATGTTACGCATGCAACGAAGTAATAAATCAGGCGTGTACCCGTAACTGCACCAGCCTCTCCGCTATCTGTATGGCGTTCAAGGCGGCGCCCTTGCGTAGGTTGTCGCTGACTACCCAGAGGTTTAGTCCGTTCTCTATGGATAAATCCTCACGTATCCGTCCCACAAAGGTCTCGTCGCGTCCTGCGGCAAGGGTGGCAAGGGGGTAGTGTTGCTTCTGTGGGTCGTCATAGACTACTACCCCTGGCGCCCTGGAGAGTATCTCCCTGGCCTCTTTTGCCGTGAGTTTCTTCTCTGTCTCTATATTTACCGACTCGCTGTGTCCCCTTATCACGGGGACCCTGACAGTGGTGGCCGTGACCCTTATGGACTGGTCACCCATAATCTTCTTGGTCTCATCTATCATCTTCATCTCTTCCGAGGTGTAGCCATTGGGTAAAAAGGCATCAGATTGGGGTATCTGGGGGATACAGTTAAAGGCAATCTGATGAGGGAATAGCTTCCTCTTGTATTTTCTTTCGTTGAGGATGGCCTCGGTCTCCTCCTCCAGTTCTAAGATGGCCTCCCAGCCGGCCCCGGATACGGCCTGATAGGTGGATACCACCACCCTCTTTACCCTGGCGGCGTCATGTATGGGCTTGAGGACCAGTACCATCTGTATGGTGGAGCAGTTGGGGTTGGCGATAATGCCTTTGTGTCTGGGTATCTCCTCCGGGTTAACCTCTGGCACTACCAGGGGTACGCCCTCGTCCATCCTGAAGGCGCTAGTGTTGTCTACGGCCACCGCTCCAGCCCGTACGCAGTGGGGCACGAAGGCCCTGGAGACGGAGGCCCCTGCACTAAAGAGGGCTATTTCCACCCCGTTGAAAGACTCCGGGGTCAGTTCCTTTATCATGACCTCTTTTCCTTTAAAAAATAGGGTCTTTCCGGCAGAACGTCTGGAGGCGAGGAGGTGAAGGCCCTTGATTGGGAAATTTCTCTCCTCCAGGATACGCACCATCTCTGTGCCTACTGCCCCTGTTGCCCCCACTATTGCCACATTGACTGCCATTTCTGCTTTCTCCTTGATATGTAGGGGCGACCCGGCGGGTCGCCCCTACAAAAGTTGTTATCGGTCCCTTATCAGTATCTCGTCACTCATTCCAAGAGATGCCTTCGTCCCATCAATATCCCTCAGAAACCGCCTTGCATCATTGGGGTAACCTGCCGTGGGTTTTAGTCCTGGGAGTCTTTCCTGCCAATACTTGTTGAACAGCTTTAAAAACAACTCTCTTAGATATTTACTGTACATGGAGGCCAGGGCCACAGGGAGGTGCTTGTCCTCTGCTCTTATTATGAAAGAGACCTTCAGTCTCCGTGGGCCGTCTCTGAGTTCGTAAGAGGAGGCGTCTGGTCCTTCCGAAAGGACGTTAACTTTGCATTTACTAAAGGCACTAGAGAGCAGGGTAGCGTATCGGTTGCGACCTCCGTGCCTGTCGCAGAGTATCTCTAGTTGGGGATACTCTTCCCATAAACTACTCATCAGCTTAACACAGTTATCAAAGAGGAGCAAGGCCTTGTTGCCGCAAGAGTCTATTCCTTTATTAAATTCATAAGGAGATGTGACTGATGCCCTTGCCCCCACAAACCTTATGCCCTGTGAAGATAGGACTTCCTCCAGTAGTTTCCGGTACCTGGCAAGCCCTTCGGCGGCAGTCAGGGGTAGGCTTAATTGCATATCATGGTACCATGGGTATAGTTTTAACTGGCCTTCGTCGTAGCAGTGGAGTGCCTCCAGCAGCCGTTTGAAATCTCCTATGTCCCCGATGCATCCCTGAAAGGCCAGGACGCCCACCTCCAGGCGACGGAGTCCTCTGCCTGAGGCATAGAGGCGTTTACTATCGGCCACGGCCACGTGCAGGGGCGACTTACTGGTTGCCCCCACTACCGCCCCCTTTAGTATCTGCCAGAGGTTGCCATCCACCTCGTGGTCCTTTACCTCAAAGGCCACTGCTGTAATCACCAGTGGACCAAGGGTAGGACCGTAACCTGCTTCATCCACCCCTACCAGTATCGCCATAGGTTTCTCTTTACCCTTTGAGATAGGAGGGGTTGAAAGTTTTCAACCCCTACCTCTCGCGTATTATATTTCCTTCCAGTAGGAAATCAAAGGCTCGTAGCGGGCGGGGCGGGCCTAGTGGGAGGCTGGGGAGTGGTGGATACTGCCGGCTCTGTAAGGGCGGCCCGGTGGGTCGCCCCTATATCCTTATCGCCTGCGGTGTCACTGCCAAGGGATTCTATCTTTTCCAGGCGGTCGCCGAACCTGTCCAGGTCTTTCCTGGCCTCGTCATGTTTCCCCGAGGCCTTCCTTATGTGGTCGCCCAGGGTGTCAAAATCCTTTTTAAAGTTTTCAAAGTTCTTCTTCAGGGTCTGGATGTTTTCTATTACTTCTTCAGCCCTTTCTTCTATCTTGAGGGCCTTGAGTCCAAAATGGATGGCTTGCAGATGTGCCCAGAAGGTGTTAGGTGAGACTGGAAAGACCTTCTTTGTCCAGGCATAATTCAGCAGGGCCTCTCCCGAGGAATCATCAAGGGCCAGGATTTCACCGTACACACCTTCAGCGGGTATGTACATGAAGGCATAATCATAAGTGCCTTCGTCCGGGCGGATGTATTTTTTGGATATATCGTCTATTTTGCCCTTCACATCGGATAAGAAGGCCCTTCTGGCCCCTTTCCTTTCTGCATCGTCTTTTGCGTTAATGAACTTTTTGAAGTTGTCCAATGGGAACTTTGCGTCTATAGGCACTAATTTCCCGTCCAGTTTTATTACGGCGTCTACTCTGGTGCCGTCATTAAAGGGGTGTTGTGAGGCCCAGAGGTCTGATGGCAGGGCGTCTTTGAGGAGTTTTTCTAACAGCATCTCGCCCACACCGCCTCGGTATTGGGGGGCTCTGAAGACTTCCTGCAAGGAGACGATGTCCCGTTTTAGCTCCATAACCCCCTGCGTGGCCTGGAAGAGCCCCTCCAGTTTCCCGTGTACGTCTTTTACGATGTTGGCATGATGGTCCAGCCTGCCGCCCAGGGTTTCATGGGTCTTGGAGAGGACTTCCTGTTGGGCCTGTAGTCGCTGACTGAGTTGTTCTGTGAGCTGGTGGAAGTCGGTGGAGCTCTGTTGTTTCAGGTTGTCCATCCGTTGCTGTAACTGGCCCTGTACCTGCGTCAAGGCGTTAGTGGCATTATCTACCCTGGTGCCAAGGGCCTCGTTTGTTCGGAGTATCATGGTGGAGAGTTGGGACATGCTCTCGGTGGTCTGCTCCCTGAGGTCATTGACCTGCTGTTGAATCAGGAGCGTATCCTGTCCCTTTTGCCCCCTCCGTTGGGTGAGAATCAGGTAGATGAAGAGCCCCACCAGGAGCATTATAACAACGATAGTCAGGTATAGCATGGCTCTCCGCTACTCCACGTGTCTTTGGAACAACCAGTATATCTCCAGAATACTAACTCTTTACTGCCTGGAATGCAATACCAAAGCTTGTAGTGTCTGCCACTGAATTTCCTTGACACCTTCACGTGGCCCTGGTTACAATTGTTCTGTAAACAATGTAGGGGCAGGTCTTTAGTATAGACCCAAAGGTTTGTCCATACGTTAAGTCTCCTATGAAGTTACTGCTTAAACTCCTCCGGGAAGATAATAAGTTCAAGGCCGTCCGGAAGGCCATTGCGGGAGTTGAAGCCCTACCATCTGGCAAAGAGATAAAAATAGGAGGGCTTTGGGGTTCTTCTGCCGCCCTGGTACTGGCTGGCCTGGCCCTTAACCAATTTGGTTCAGGGCATGACCGTTCCCCACGAAGGGGACCTTCGTGGGTGCTACTGATTACTAGTAGCCTGGAGGAGGCAGAGGAGGCCAAGGAGGACCTGAACCTTTTCCTTCCTGGTAGTGCCGCTATCTTTGAGCCGTGGGAAGATTTTTCTATGACAGGAGACGATGCCTCCGTAGGAGCGACCCGGTGGGTCGCCCCTACCGCCCAACACCTGCAGGTCCTCCATCCACTACTATTTCCAGAAGACCCACCTCATGCGGGTGTCGGGGCCGCACCTGACACCCGTACTAAGATTATCGTCTGCCCTATCCAGGCCCTCCTCCAGAAGCTGCCACCACCAGGAGACCTCACAGAAAACACCCTGCAGGTGGTAGTAGGAAAGGACCTGGGGCAACAGGAGGTGGTAGGGTGGCTGGTGGATAGGGGCTTCAAGGGTGTAACCATGGTGGAGGCCCCTGGAGAGTTCAGCCTCAGGGGATGTATCCTGGACGTCTTTACCCATTCTTCTGAGGTCCCCTACCGCCTGGAGTTCTTTGGAGATAGGGTAGAGTCTATCAGGCTTTTCAGTCCAGATACGCAGACCTCTATAAAGGACCTCAAAGAAGGGAATATACTTGCCCTGGATTGTGGGGGTTTGACTAATCAGACCCCTACGGCGGGGGCTGGTACCCTCTTGGATTATCTCCCACGGGGGGCCTGGGTAGTGCTGAAAGAGCCTGAGGCTATCAGGGAGAAGGCTAAAAAGGTATCGCAGTCCATACCCTGGCTCTACACCCATGAGGAGGTGGACAAAGAGTGGTCGCAATACGACAGACTTTTCCTTTCTTTCCTGCCCTTTACTGATAGTGGGAATAGCCCCGCCACCATTCACAATTTTGAGGTAGAGTCTGTGGAGCGTTTTGGTGCAGGGCTTAAAGAGACTTTTGCGGAGCTAAGGAATCTCTCCCCCCAGGTTCGGCGGACAATAGTCTTTTGTAACAACGAGGCGGAGGAGAAGCGTTTTCAAGAGTTGTTGAGTGGGGAAGGGCTGAAAATAGAATCCGCCATTGGAAGACTAAGTAAGGGGTTCTTCTTCAGAGACATTGGACTACTACTCTTATCCCACCACGAACTCTTCCACCGTTATCGCCTTAAGAGGGAGCCCAAGAAACCCGTCTCTGCCAGGCCCATAGAGAGTTTTGTAGAGCTTAGACGGGGGGATTATGTAGTACACGCGGCCCATGGTATTGCCCGTT
>MHYW01000023.1 GCA_001828545.1 Planctomycetes bacterium RIFCSPHIGHO2_12_FULL_52_36 | reverse complement strand
GGGGCGAACGGCCGTTCGCCCCTACGACTGAACCTTCGGTTACCGTTTTTCAGGTATCAGGGGTCCGCAGTCAGCAATCAGTTGTAGGGGCGGTTCGCGAACCGCCCCTACTGCTGACTATTGATTCCTGACCCAACACCTCTTTATATAACATATCTTTCAAAAGAGTAAATGGCTGGATTCAACAGGATACCACTGGATTTAACAGGTAAGATGAGAACAGGAGGGCAAAGCCCCCTTGCATCAGTAAAAAATAAGAGGCATAATGGGGGTGTCTATGGCCACATACTCTACACGACTACTAGTATTGTCCCTGATACTCTCCCTCTCGGGCTGCTTCTTTGGAGGGGAGAAAGGGCCTGCCGAGGGTATAACTACCCCTCAAGCCGGGCCTACCACCGATACTAAAACCCCACCGACCCCATCCACCAGGGAGGCGGAAAAGGCCAGGGAAACTCCCGCCCTCCCCGCAGAGAGACAAGAACTGTACGATGATATCCTGAGCCGTCTCAACTCCATGGAACGAGACTATCAATTCCTCAAGGACAAGGTCTCCATGCTAGAATTCCTCGTGGGAGACGCCTCCAGGGATTCCAAAAAGACAAAGGAGGAGATGCGGGTGGAGCTAGAAAAACTCAGGGCTCAACTCGCCGAATATAACACCCTCATACTCCGCATCCTGAGCAGGATGAGCAAGGAACAGGAAAAACAGGAACCCTCCCCATCCCCCCGTTAGGGATTAGTCACCAGTGGTAGCCGCAGGCTTTAGCCTGCGTTATACCGCCCTCCCGTTAGGGATTAGGGGTCCGGGACGAGGAGTTAGTAATTGGCAAAGAAAAAAATAACAGTTAAATTCCCCAGGCTCCGGTGCCCTAGTCCTAAGGTCTTCAAGACCAAAGGGGACAGACGCCTAAAGAAACCTACTACCGAGGAATTGAATGAACTGGAGAAAAAGGATGAATAAGCTAATCTCCCTTGCCACGGTAATGTCTTTATTCATACTCTTTTCCCACCCGGCCGGGGCTGTATGGACTAAGCTTACTGAGGAACAGACCAACCTGGCCATCGCCTACGGTAAGACCAATAAGGAGGCAGATTACCTGACCTTCTTCAAGGAATGGCGGGTGGACCTGGGTTACGGAAAGGGGGCCGCCAGGGTCATCACCCCATTCTCTAAGGTGGCCTTTGAGGCGAAAAACTCCCCCTTTGAACACGTCAAATTGACGCCCGATGACATAAATAAGCTCCTGGAAGAGTTGAAGGACAGGCTTGCCTTCGGGGTGTCCCTCTACGGGGACGAGTTAGACTTTGCTAAGGACTGTCATGCAGTCCTCAAGCACAAAGGACAGACTATAAGGCCAGTGGAAGAGCGTCATGCCGAGGTCGCAGAAAGTAGCAAGTCCTGGCCTCAGTCGCCTGCCTACAGGGCCATCTGCTACTACTATTTTGACCTCCACCGTATAGACCTAAACAGCACGGTAACCCTTGAGGTCTCTATTCCCAAAGGGAAGCCGGTAGAATTCACGTTTGACCTGTCAAAGATTAAGTAATTGTGGGCGGAGGGAAAGATAGAATTTTTGAATTTGCCCCTCCTTAATTACCATATAATGCAAACAAAAAAAGGGTAGCGGAGAGAGGGATATGTCTGTTGTAAAGACCTACCCTCAAACGCACCCTTTAACGAGACGATACCAATTTTAAAACAAAAAAGGCTGGGAGTCGGCTAATTACTCATACTACGTAGGGCATTTCACTACACTACATCGTTTAGCCGGCTTCCAGCCAAATTTCTACTCTTATGAGCGTCACTCACTCCTTTGGCTGGAAGTTAGGTCCCAGAGTTCGGGTTTTTAAACCCTTTTCTCTAGTTTCTAACTCCCAGCCAAATCCTTCCTTACTGACTTACTAACCGCTTCCGCTTAAGGCGGATACCCGCCCCCTTCTTTCACGCACACTACCGGTAAAAGGCCGTAAGCCCTTTATGTGCTTCCCCTAGAGCTCTTTTAGGAAGAGAAATTCTTATGGAATTTCTTAGCTTGCACCTTGCTTTTGGCCTTTTACCGATTTCTCTATGTCAAAGAGCGACGCCCTTTTATTCCACAATAATTATACCACATGATTGCCCGGTTGTCCAATAACTCAATAAAAACATATACTGGCAAAGCTCACCATCCCCATAGGGTCTGGCCACTGTCCGTACTTCATCAGCCTCCCTTTGGAGGCCCGTATCACCTTCAAGAGGGCATATATGGGGGTAAGCCCGCATATCTTCCTTTTGTCCCCATCTCTCTGCACGTCTGCAAAGAACCCCTCTGCATCCACTGCCTCTATGAACCTGATGGTCGCCGTGTCCTCCTGGGCAATGGCACCCAGGCGCTCCTGGTCTGCATAGAAGGGGTCCCCAAAGCGGGGGCCTACGTGGCTCAAGTCGGCACTAGCTATTACGCAGGTCTTCTTGGGATATGTGGACATTGTCTCTTTCAATACCTCCAGGAAATCCTTTACCTCTGTCAGGTGGCCAGGGCTTGAACCATTTTGCAGCGCCCCCTGAAAGGAGGAACAAAGGATTGGGACTATGGAGACGTCTTGCCTACCTCCAAACAGGTATTGGAGGAAGACCGCCTGCAACTCTATGGAGTGCTCCGCCTTATGGGCAAATTCCCCCTTAATGAACCTGTCCCCAGTTGCCTCCATCAGGGCATCTACAAAGGGCCGTTCTGTTTTAAGCACGCCCAGCGGCGTCTCAAAATCCTTCCTGGTCAGGGTAAAGGCCTCTCCCGTTGGGTGATGGGCCGTCCCGAGGAGTATAAAGACCCTTGCGTTGGAAGATTCTACTATCTCCTTATAGGCCCAGGCAAAACAGGGTCCGCCTCTGCCAAAATCAATATGGGGAATTACTGCCCCCTTTAATACGTCCCTCTCCTGCCTGCCCGGAAGACCGTTGGGCCCCCCCTCTGCGAGGAAGAACCCCTCTAATTGGGCCCTTAACGCCCCTGGGTCTCCCTCATAAGACCTACCTGCCAGGGTAGCCTTTCTTAGACTGGAGTTACTGAATTCTCCCCGCAGGCTCTCTACGAACGAGTTAAATCTCTCCCCCTCAAGGAGTGCATGGGCATCTAACTCCTTTACCATCCCTTCCAGGTGCTCAATAAACAATGCCGTCTTGTGTCTCCTGGCAAACTCGGCCTGGAT
Source organism: Planctomycetes bacterium RIFCSPHIGHO2_12_FULL_52_36 (assembly GCA_001828545.1). GTDB lineage: Bacteria > Planctomycetota > Brocadiia > Brocadiales > Bathyanammoxibiaceae > 2-12-FULL-52-36. The sequence continues at coordinate 5,853 of MHYW01000023.1, read as the reverse complement.
ATCCCTCAAGGAGTGATGGCCGTCAAAAAGGCGTAATACGTCCAATAGCTGATAAGGGACAAAGACCATTTTTTCTGTAATGCCTATGGGGTCTCTTATACAGAGTAACTTCTGGCCGGTCACTTCCACGGGAAAGATTTCAACAGGACGCAGTTTAGGGTATTCCATTTCTTTACTCTATCCAGGAGATGTCTTAGGCCGTAATTTAGACGTTTTTATATACTTTATAAAGGCGTATTTCAAGGGAACAACCCTTCGGGGTCATGCGCGAAGCTTCGCCATAGGCGAATCCGCCTTCGGCGTGACTTGACAGCATGGATAGAGTAGGTAATAATCGCCCCAACCTTGTGAAGTAGTAGGGGCGTATTGCGATACGCCCCTACGGAGGGGAATCCGATGACAAAAAGGTGTATCGCCGTGATAGGGAGTGGAGTGGCCACGGAGGAGGAGTCCAGGAATGCCCTGGAAGTAGGGCGGGAGATAGCCCGGCAGGGCGCCGTCCTGGTCTGTGGTGGGCTGACCGGGGTTATGGAGGCCGCCGCTAGGGGGGCAAAAGAGATGGGCGGCCTTACCCTGGGTATTATTCCAGGGGAAGACCCCTCCAGTGCCAACCCTTATATAGATATAGTTATACCCTCCGGCCTTGGTATAGCAAGGAACGTCCTCGTGGTCTCCTCGGGACAGGCTGTCATCGCCGTAGGGGGCAAATTGGGTACCCTCTCTGAGATTGCCATCGCCTTTGTTATAAAGAGACCAGTCATAGGATTAGGCACCTGGCAGATAGAGAAGGCCCGCTCTGGGGGGAACGAGATAATCTTCGCCAGGGATGCTAAGGAGGCAGTAAGGAAGGCCCTTGAAGTCATTGAGGGCAAATCCGCCTAAGAGGGGCACCCCCTGAGGTACGGGACCTGTACCTCCTTATCGCAGGCTAAAGCCTGCGGCTACAGTCGTCTGTGAAGACCAAAAAATTTGGCCCTGCACCTTAAATAACAGGTGCAGGGCCTGCGGGTTCTTGAACTTCTGGTAGGGGCGCATGCAATACGCCCTTACCTACTTCTAAACCTTCTAGGCTACAGCCCTTACGGAGTAATTCCCCTTGTGTCTATCCCTGAGCTCTCCCAGCTTAGACTTGTTCCAGTTGGATATACGGCTGTAATATCCTACTATACGGGTTACTCCATAGAGGGGATTCTTTACCCCCGTCTCCAAGGCCTTAATTAGGGCAGCTAACTCCTGTGTTAGTATTGCTTCCAGGGTAATATTGTGGGCTACCTTTTTTTCGTGGTCTAGCACCGTCAGACAGTGGGTAGAAAGGCCGTCGCCCTCTACATCCCCGTCTATCTCCAGGTACTCGTGGGCCTCTACGGCCTCGCTGAAGGACTGCAGGGCCACCTCCAACTCACAGATGGTCTCTACCCTGCCCCCTTTCTTCTTCACCTCCAGTATTGCTGGGGTCATCTCTCCTCCTTCCCATAAAAGCAGTTGATATTATAGAAAAGCGCCTCGTACATTCTATCTATTACCATCCCCTCCAGGCGGTGCGTACTATAATACTTTATCCAGCCTCTGTCAAGAGAAAAATACAATATTTAGTATGATTTTTTATTATTAACACTATATATAGCTGGTAGGGGCGACTGTCAGCCTTGGGTGGGTCGCCCCTACTTTGGGTCTATTACCTCGTGACCCTTCCCTATGCGGAGCGGGCGGTGCATCGCCTTGAGGAGGAACTCCCTGGCAATACGTATAGCTTCCAATAATGAGTACCCCTTGGCCAGCCCCGCAGAGATAGAGGAGGCCAGTACGCAACCGCTACCATGGACGTCTACTCCCGGGATGCGCCGGGCAGAAAATGTGGCAAGTTCCCTTCCATCATAAAATACATCTTCCACCTCCTCACCCGTAAAATGTGCATGGCCACCTTTAATCAGTACGTTTTTAGCTCCCATAGCATGGAGCCTCTGTACCGCCTCCCATCTATCAGGAACATCCCTTACAGAAATACCCGTAAGCCTCTCGGCCTCAGGTATGTTAGGCGTTATTAAAGAGGCCAAGGGGAAGAGTTCTGATTTCAGGACCTCCAGGGCCTCCTCATTAAGTAAGGGACAGCCCCCTTTGGCCAGTATTACCGGGTCAATGACTACCTTGTCTATCTTGTACTCCTTTATTTTATCTGCCACCACTTTCACTATGTCTTTGTTCAGCAACATGCCCGTCTTCAGGGCATCCGTGCCTATATCTTGCATAATGGAATCTATTTGTCGGGCAACGAAGGCTGGAGGGACGGGGTAAATATCCTGGACTCCCTGGGTATTCTGGGCGGTGAGGGCCGTTATGGTGGTCGTACCATAAACCCCCAGGGCTGTTACTGCCTTGAGGTCTGCCTGTATGCCAGCCCCGGCGCAAGTGTCCGAACCTCCAATAAGGAGCACCCTTTTCATGTTTTTATCTAGCCCACGCTGGCCAGCCCCTGGCGGCTCAGGCCACCCAGGGAAGACCCCTGCAGTCTACCCTTTAAGGTGGGGAATTTTTTGAGTGTGGCATCCGTCTCCACCAATCTGAAGGCGTCTTCCCTGGCCTGGACCAGGAGGGGGAGGTCCCTTACCAGGTCTGCCACCTTCAGGTCTGGCAGGCCGTGCTGTCTGGTGCCAAAAAGTTCGCCTGGTCCCCTAAGCTTGAGGTCCTCTTCTGCAATAATAAAGCCGTCATTAGTCCTGGTGAAGACCTCAAGCCTTTTTTTGGCCTCAAGGCTACCGGGTTCAGCAAAGAGCAGGCAATTAGATTGTTCCGCCCCCCTGCCTATCCGCCCCCTCAGCTGGTGGAGCTGGGCCAGACCAAACCTCTCAGCATGTTCTATGACCATAATAGTGGCGTTAGGCACGTCAATACCCACCTCTATAACGACGGTAGAGACCAGGATATGTATCCGTCTCTCCCTGAAGTCGCGCATGATACGTTCCTTCTCTGCGGAACTCATCCGCCCGTGGAGGGGCTCCACCCTGAACTCGGGGAAGTATTTCTGGAACAATCTTGCACCCTCTTTGGCCGAACGGAGGTCTAGTCTCTCGGATTCCTCTATTATGGGATACACGACGAAGACCTGCCTCCCCTCTCTTAGCCGACAGCGGAGGAACTCACTGGCCTCCTGTAGCCTCTTCCTGGATACCCAGAGGGTCTTTACAGGCGGCCTCCCGGGGGGCATCTCGTCAATGATAGAGACGTCCAGGTCACCGAAGAGGGTCAGGGACAGACTCCTGGGTATGGGTGTCGCCGTCATAACGAGGACGTCTGGTCTATGCCCCTTCAGTCTCAACCCGGCCCTCTGCAATACGCCAAACTTGTGCTGTTCGTCCACTACCGCGAGACCTAGTTTCTTGAAGTGGACGTCTCTGGATACAAGGGCATGGGTGCCTACGGCTATATCAATCTCTCCTTTGGCCAGGGCCTCAAGGTTTTCCTTCCTCCCGGGGCTGCCCCCGACAAACAGGGCAACCTTTACCCTTGCACGAGCCAGGTAGCGCTCAAGGGTACGGTAGTGCTGTTCCGCCAGTATCTCCGTAGGGGCCATAAGGGCGGCCTGAAAGCCGTTTGCCACGGCGGCAAGCATGGCGTAAAGGGCCACCACCGTCTTGCCCGAACCCACGTCCCCCTGGAGGAGACGGTTCATTGGCCGTGGACTCTCCATGTCCCTCCTGATATCCCCTATGGCCCTCTCCTGCGCCCCCGTTAGCCTGAAGGGAAACAGTCTGCGGACGTGGACGTCTACGTTGGGACCTATGCTAAAGGCGTACCCCTTCTCCTGTCTTACCCTGTTCCGTCTCAGGGCCACAGCCATCTGAAAGAGGAATAGTTCCTCATAGACCAGCCGTTTCCTGGCCCTCCTCATGGCCTCCATAGAGGCAGGGAAATGGACCTCCTTTACGGCCTCCTGGAGGGGCATCAGCCGCCTGAGCCTCTGGAGTGATGGGGGGATTACCTCTTCAAGGTATGGAACACACTCCTCCAGGGCACGCATGGCAAGCCTCCTCAGATAACCCTGCCCAATCCCCTCCGTGAGGGGGTATATCGGGACAATGCCACTAGCGTAGGAGCGACTGTCAGCCTCAGGCGGGTTACCCCTACCCTCATCTAGAAACTCAAATTCGGGGTTGACTATCTGGAGGTATTTGTAGCTCCCTATCTTCCCGTGGAGGAGTACCTCCTGTCCCTTACGGAACTTCTCCGCAAGAAAGGGCTGGTTAAACCACGTGGCGGCGATAGTCCCCGTACGGTCATCCACCAGTACCTCCAGCAAGGTCCTCCTGCCTCTAGTGGGTTTGAGACCGACGTCTAACACCGTTCCCTTTACCGTGGCAATAGAGCCAAATTTTACGTCCTTTATGGGCGTAATCTGGCTCCTGTCCTGATAATCCCTTGGTAAGAAATAAAGCAGTCCCTGTGGGGTGAAGAGGCCCAGCCTGCCGAGTAATTCGGCCCGCTTTGGCCCTACGCCCTTGAGATACTGGAGGGGTTTCTGGAGTGGGTTGTCTCTGGACTCAATAGTCCGCCTCAGGCGGATTGCCAGCCTTAGGGGCAACGGCGGTTCCTCCAAAAATACAGTGTAGGGGCGACCCGCCGGGTCGCCCCTACTAAAAAAACGAGGTTTCTGCTTACTCCCTACTGCTTTTTCACAACCATTTCCTTCTCTTGAAGTAAATCAACATGGAGACACCAATGGCAACCATAATGGCCCAGATGGTGAAATAACCCCACTTCCACCCAAGTTCTGGCATGTACCTGAAGTTCATACCGTAAACACCTACGATAAAGGTAAGGGGCATGAATATAGTGGCTATGATGGTGAGTACCTTCATCACCTCGTTCAATTTATTACTGATACTTGAGAGATAGATATCAAGCATCCCTGAGAGCATGTCGCGGGACGTCTCTATAGAGTCAATCACCTGGATGGTGTGGTCGTAGACGTCTCTGAGGTATATCCTGACCGCCTCCTTAATCAGCGCCGATTCCCCCCTTTCAAGTCCACTGATTACCTCCCTTAGGGGCCAGACTGACTTGCGCAAGAATAGCATCTCCCGTTTCAGGTTATGAAGGGCTTGTAAGGTCTTTCGTGTCGGACGTGTTACTAGCTCCTCCTCCAGGGACTCTATGCCTTCCCCGAGTCTCTCCAGTATTACGAAGTAGTTGTCCACTATAGAGTCCAGGAGGGCGTAGGCGAGGTAATCGGCCCCCATCTTCCTTGGGTGCCCCTTGCCCGTCCTTATCCGCTCCCTGAGCGGGTTAAAGACGTCTACCTCTATCTCCTGAAAGGAGAGGACAAAGTTCTGGCCCAGTATCACACTCATCTGCTCACTGACTATCTCGTTAGTCCTTCCATTGTGGAAGAGCATCTTAAGGACGACGTAGACGTAGCTGCCAAAATCCTCCATCTTCGGACGCTGGTCGGTGTTGAGGATGTCTTCCATAACGAGTGGGTGCAGTCCGAAATAACCGCCAATCTTCTCTATGACCTCTGGCCGATGGATACCAGCCACGTCTATCCACGTAACGGTGGGCTTATCCTTAAAGGGGAGGCACTCCTCCGGCGTCTTTACCTCTTTCTCATGGAAGTGCGTCTCGTCGTACTCTATTATTCTTATCCTAACTTCCTCGGTCTTCTTCTCCCCGATATGGACGAGACTGCCGGGCGGGAGGCCTACTTTTTTAGACCGTTTCTTGATGCGTTTGGGCATGGTTGGTTCCTCATGCCATAGGCATAGAATGTGAGCAATTAAACCGTTTCAAATTGCAAGCTCTTTAGCATTTCTATTGGAACACGTTTGCTTAATCCCAATATCTCAACCCCAACCACAT
>MHYW01000022.1 GCA_001828545.1 Planctomycetes bacterium RIFCSPHIGHO2_12_FULL_52_36 | reverse complement strand
TGTTATATACATCCCACTTTCCTAGCAGTACCCTCAGCAGGCGGCGGGGCTCCTCACTACACATCTGGAATACCTTTCTGAATACCCTATAAAGGTTGCGACGAAGGGCCTTCTCCACTGCTAACAAGCCTGACTCCCCTGCCAGGGCCACAGACATATCCTCCCCATACGGAGAGCTAAGCAGGGAATCCGCCACCTTCATCAACTCCTTCTGCTCAAGAAGCCCCTGGAAGAAATCCCCAGGCAGTAACCTCCCCTTCATCCCCCTTATCCTGGCTGCTAGGTAACCGTAGTCGTCCATTTAACGCATCAGGATAAATATGGCTATGACGAAACCCAAAATGATTATGGTCTCAGGAATAACCAGGAGTACCAAAACAACGGGCAGCATGCCTGTTTTTTCAGTGACAGCACCCACCCCGGCGGCCCCTATCCTCGCCTGGGCAAGTCCGGTCCCGATACCTGCCAGCCCCACAGCTATACCAGCCGCAACGAACTTACCCCAGTTGGCCCCGGCCTCTGCTGTAGCCTTTGCCGCCTCTGTAGGCAGGGGCATCTCTGCCAGCCCCTGGGCAAAGACAGGGTTATAAAAGAAGCCCAAGAGGAAATCTACGATAATCCTTAGGGTATCATCCACAACTTATCTCCTTTCGGTCTTTTGGAAGGGTTCGTAGGCCCTGCCACCAGGGGCAAAGAACTTAGAGAAGAATTCCACATAGTGAAGCCTCAGACACTGGATAGTAGGGGCGAAGATGTGTAGGACAAGATTGGAAAAGTGGACAACCACCACCACACCAGTGGCGAGGAAGACGTTCTTCAACTGGGCCTGAAATACGTCTGCCAGTAGGGTAAACGCCACAGAGGCCATACCCAGGGCCATAAGCCTTGTATAGGAGAGGATATTTGTAAAAAGTGAGGTTACCTCTATAAGACTCAGGAGGCCCCCGGCAACACCCCAGCCTATCAAAGAGGCGACTAACACACCACCCCCAACATAGAGGAATAGTGGGGGTAAGAACCCTGAATATCTACCCAAAAGGAGGAAGGCCCCTACGAGGGTAAACAGCTTAGCCACCCCCTCCAGGACGTGCCTCAGATGATGCATACGGAAGGAATTGTATATCCCCAGGATAAGACCAAGGACTATGTGTAGTACGCCAAAGGCCAGAGATAGCCCCAGATAATTCATAACCACCTCCGATGAATGTTCCATGTGGAGGTGGCCCCTTGCCAATTGTGGTATGAGGGGATGGAGCCAGGTCCTGATTCCAAAACACTCCCCATACACCGCACCAAAGAGGGCAGAGATGAGACCAAAGATAATGGTGATTAGTCCCACGTCTGCAAGGAGCTGGTTCTTTCTAAATCCAAGGAAGAGCCCTATTCCCATTGCAACAAGGATTAATCCATATCCTATATCCCCCAGTATGAATCCAAAGAATATAGGGAAGAAGAAACTCATGTGAGGGGTGGGGTCAATCGTGCCGTATTTAGGCAGAGAGAAAAAGCCAACGAGGTCTTCAAAGATTGTGAAGGGCCTTGGATTTCTCAGTCTGACAGGGGCTTCCATGCCATCCTGAATGGGCAGCCTGTTGGTAACCACCTCTCCCCCAAACTCTTTTTGGAGCAAATCCTGAAGCCTCCTGAACTCCTTGCTGGGGAGCCAGCCCTCTATGAGAAAGGCGTACTTAGTCTGGGCCATCCTGGAGGTAACTTCCAACTGGGAGAGCCTGTCTTTGTTGGTATCCCTGAGGGCCAGGGCAGTAGGGATGTTCCTGAGGAAGAATTCCTTAATCTTCAGGTCTATTTCCTTTAACTCGCTGGGGAGCCCCTGAAGCCTGTGCTTTATGATTCGGAGGGCCTCCTGGAAGGGTATGCCTTTCAGGGCCTCGGGTGGGCGTATCTCCGCCACCCCTTTACTTGCCAGGAGTCCCTTCACTTCCTCCGTGTAAACTTGTCTGTATCCTATGAGGACCGCCACCCCCTCGGCCTTTAGTGGAGAGGAAAGGAGTACAGAACGGCCACCGGTGACCCTATTTAATTCCTGCCTTAAAAGAGGCAAGACCTCTTTTTGATTCTTGTTTAAAATTATCCCTGTGTATCCCCATATCTTTGGCGGTCCTTCGGGGAGGAGGGGTAGTATGGCGGTGGCCAGTTGTTCGTATCCCCTGAGTACACTTGCTTCCCCCGCTATCTCTTCCTTTCTACGGAGTAATGGGCGAAGCTCGTAAAGGAGGCCCCTTACCCATTCCAGGGCCTCTTCCACAGACATCTCAAGGACCTTTTGCTCTACTTTCCCCGTGCGGTGATTGTTGTGGTTAGAGTCAGAAGGGAGGTAACTGAAGAGGTCACAGAGTAATTTCTCAAGCGCCTCTCTAAATGGATTCTCTTTTCGTTCCTGGGCACTTAATTCCACACCCTTTAGGGAAGCCCGGGTTCCGGAGTCCAATATATGCTCCATGTGGAGCTTTCCCCAGGACTGTAGGCTTTCAAGTACCCTGTTATAGTGTCTTTTTGAGCCGATGATTTCCACCCGGCTCATGCTGGTGTGCATGGCTAAAAGCCCCTGGTAGCGGAGAGGAAGGCCTTAAAAGAGGACCTACAGAATGCGTGCCCTTCTTGATCCTTTCCAATCCCCTTTGTTAAAAGCATAAAACTCAACGTCTGCCATTTACCTCAGGCATGCCTTCCACAGTCCCCCTCAGAAAGGTGAGAGTTAAATTTTACAGGAGAATTTCGCCTTGTCAAGGGCTGACCTTCGGGTGAATTTTCAATTAACTGTGGGCACTATTGTAAAATCCACCCCTTGCCAGAAACAAGGGGCTCTACAATGCAAACCACACTTAATTGAAAACTTACTTAATAGTTGCCTATTGACAGTAAAATGGTTTTATGCTAAGCTCTGTGCAGACTGGGGGATAGGGTTCGCTTATAGGGTGAATCTATGGGCCTGCGTTTTGCCTATTAGTAGTATTCGCGCTGCCTGTTAAACATTTTTACCTAAAAGACGCTGGGAAGGAGACCTGCTATGGCAGGATACATGGGTATGGGGGGGGCGGCCTCTTGTCTACACAGATTAGCCTCAAAGACTGTATTTAATGCCGCTCTGCTGGCAATCTCTGGATTGATCCTCTTTAATATTGATACACCCCTCTGGGCAGAATATTCAAATACGGTAGCAAAAGAGCACTATGAAAAGGGCCTGAATTACATTAACAAAGGTTATCCCGACCTTGCAATAGAGGAGATGAAAGAGGCGGCGAGACTTCAGCCAGAAGTGATGGAGGGCCACAGGTACTTAGCACTGGCCTATACGTTGAGGTTAGCCTTAAATAAGGCGATTATGGAATATGAGGCAATGTTTAAGATAAGTCCAGATACGGTGGAAGTCCCCCCCGTAAAGGGCCGTTGGATTACGGAAAATGAGGAAGTACTCCATGAACTTAAAAGGGAACTGACACAGATTCATGCATCAAGAGAACATCACAACCCTTTGGTCCACGTCATGCTGGGGTGGCTTTATGGAGAGGAGGGTATGGTAAAAGAGGCCCACAAGGAGCTCCTCCATGCCAGAGAAAAGGCCCCCCATCTTGATAAGGAAAATCTGCGCAATGAAGATAAAGCCATTGCGCATCTTATGGAGGAGCTAATAACGGCCATGCAGAGTAGCCCATCGCAGGCTAAGACCCAACTGGGCCTCCTCCTCTATGTCCTTAATAGGTAACATGTAAGTCTCTTCCATAAGGCCCTGCAAGGAATAAGGTCCCATAACCTTGTTATATACGGCGTTGCTTCCTCCACCTGGACTCCTGTAATATTTTCCCCTCAGCACCATTTTTTGTTTGACATTTATGTATTTCTTTATATAATAGCCGTTTGGAGAAAACCACCGATGTATTTAAGGGGAGCAACTGGTGCAAAAGGGGTTTGAAAGTAGGCGTAAACCAAGTGGAGTACCAGTAAGGCTTATCATAGTAGCCTCGGTGTTAGGGGTCTCGTTAATTGTGGGGGGTATCTTTGCCTATCGTAACCTGGGCTACTTCTATGTAGGGGCGGATGAGGTAGCGGTGGTAGTGAACAACCTCACTGGTGGTGTGCAAACGATAGATAGGGCAGGTGTGGTCATATACGTCCCCCTCCTCCAGAACGTGTATACCCTGGACAAGAGGGAGCAGATACTGACAATGAGTTCAACCAATATAACCCCTAACCAACCCGAGGGGAATCCTTTGTGGGTAAAAGCCATAGACGGTAGTGACGTCATCCTTGACATGACAATACATTACCGTATTGTTCCTGCAAAGGCTGATTTCATCATGCAAGATTCAGGGTTTACCAACGCCTTCAAAGATAAGTGGTTGTACGACTACGGCAGGGCCATATGTCGCTACAATTTTGGAGAACTCAGGGTAGATGACTTCCCCTTTGCCTCCAGGCGTGCTGAAAAGGCCAACCAGGCCAAGTCGGAACTCAACAAGCATCTTAACCCTCACGGCATAGACGTCCTGGCGGTAAACGTCCAGGACTATCGCTATTACAGGGAATATGCCGAGAAGATTCACGAAAGAAGGCTTGCCGATAAAGAGGTGGAAGAACAGAAGGCCCGGGGCTCGGCGGCCATGGAAAACCAGAGAAAGGTTGTTGTAGAAGAGACAAAGAAGATGGACATAGAGGTAGCCCGATTCCTTGGGGACCTCCAGAAGAGGGAGATAGATGCCGAGGCCAAGGCAGAGAGTATAAGACATGATGCAGAGGCCTACTACGAGAAAGTAAAAATAGAGGCTGATGCCGAGTACGAGAGGCTGGACCAGCGTGCCAAGGCTGTATTGGTGGCCCGGACGGCAGAGGCAGAAGGTATCCTGGAACTAAGAAAGGCCCTGGAAGGGGAAGGTGGCAGGAACCTGGTAAAGATGGAGTATGCCAAGAGACTGAGGGAGGCAAGGATACTGGGTGTACCTGTAGTAAGACCAAGTGAAGAATTCCCATATATGAGGCTGGAACGGGAGGCATTCCCTCCCGGGGCGGCGGCAAAATGAAAAGCGGCTCAAAATATTATATCCTGGGTGGCATAATAGGCTTTGCCTTTATATTCCTTGCTATAGTCCTCCCCTTTTGCATAAAGAGGGTCCAATTAACCCACATAGGGGTCAGGGTAAAAGTATGGAGTGTGGCCAGGGGTGTAGTACCCGAAGATGCTTACGTAGGATGGCATCGTGGTATTCCCAAGATAGACGAGTGGGAATTCTACGACGGTACTGTGCAGACCGAAGACAGGACCGCTGACGTAACCAGGGACAGGAAGGAAGGTAATCCCATAAAGGTCAGGACGGCAGATGACTACGACGTCACGGTGGAAATGATTCTAAAGTACAAACTCCAGAGAGGGAGCGTCTATAAACTTCGTAAAGAGATAGGTGCGGGGGATATGTACAAGCGTATCATTAGTGTAGAGGCCTACGATGCCTCCCGTATAGCATTTGGTAAGATGGTAGAGTTAGACCTTTATAACCCCTTTGAGAGACGTAAAAGGGCGGAGGAGGCCAGGGACATCCTGGTACAGAAGCTGAAACCAAGATATGTGGACGTTGTGGACGTGCTTCTCCTTAACCTGAATTTTGACCCCAAGCTGGACAGGAAGATTAAAAACCTAAAAGTGGCTGAACTGGATGGCCTTGCCAGCATCTCTAAGGCCAAGGCGGCTGACCAACGGGGTATTACCCAGACCATAGATGCCGACACCGAGGCCCTGGTGGAAAAGATATCTGGAGACAAGGCCGCAAAACTGGCCATTTTAGAGGCCATTACCAGACAGAGGATAACAGAAATCCTGGCGGCGGCGGACAAGTACATGGTGGAGAAAAGGGCCATCTCTGACCGTTACAAAGAGGAGAGGATAGCAAGGGGAAACCTCCTGGTCGCCGTATCCCAGGCAGAAGGTGAACGCCACAGGCGTATGGCAATGGTCGGGGTAGGCGGCGAACTCGTGGTGGCCATGGAGGCGGCAAGAAACCTCAACCTCGGAGACCTGTCCTTCTCTACCCAGCAGGTAGACATGCTGGATGTAGAGTCTATGATCAATAAGCTGGGGGCAGGAAAGCAGTAAACTGTAAAGGCGACCCGCCGGGTCGCCCCTACTTAATACGTCCCCTTAAGTTTGACCGTGTATTTACTTATCTTCTCTGGTTCTATTCCAGGGATTATCTCTTTAAAGGGTTTAACGTCTTTATTTTTGAAACCTTTTATAGTGAAATCTTGACCGACCACAGGATTGTTCTCCAGGTCAAATATCCTGATGGTAAAAGTGGCCATACCGAGGTCCGTTTCTGACAGGTTCTTTAGCTCCCCCACAATCCTTGCCGATGCGCCAAAGGAACTGAACTGTACGTTCCTTATATAGAAACCACCCCCGATGGCCTCGTAGCCTTCTTCCTCAGGGGTCTTGGGTCTAGCCAACTCTTCTGCAGCTGCCTCTGCCACTTCCTTTGGTAACGCCTCCGGCGGGGGGGGCGAGCCAGTGTACTTTTCTAGATTTTCTACCCTTGCCAGGAGTTTAGAGGACGACTCCTGCTGTCCTGCCGCAGCCGTCATGAGCGTATCTAAATCAGTGAGCTTCTCTAAGATACTCTTTTGCAGGATTTCTGCATTCTTTTTCTGAAGCTCTAGTTCAACGTTCAGCTTCTTAATGGCCTCCTCTCCCTCCGCAATAGACTTCTTTAAGGGATCAAGGGGGCGCATATATTCCTGGTATCTCTTTTCTAGTACTGAGATAGTTATCGACTGGTCTTCCGTCTTCTTGCCTAGTTCGGCAACAGACTTCTTGAGCACCTCCATGGTCTTGGCAAACTGCACCATTGGGTTTTCCCCACTGCCGAGGGTGGTATCCACCTTGTTGAGCCTGGTGGTCATATCGGCAAGCTCTGTCCTTAGGGCATTAAGGTTCTTATTTAGCTCCGAGAGGCGGTCCATTACCGGCCCCCCTCCCTGCACGCCTTTCTCCACCTCTCCCATCCTCTCCCTCAGCTTCTCCATGGAACGCATCCAATCCGTAAGACTCTTCTCAAAGTTGTTGAAATTCCGCATCACGTCTTCGCTACTCTGTCCAGTGAAGAGTACCAGGGACAAGAAGGCCACCAGTATTGTATGGGACTTTTTCATAGTCAGTTCTGCACCTTTCGCCCAAATATACACCTTCCCAGGTATTTGTCAACCATACGGGAGGTCCAGTGGGCAGGGATCAGGGAGTAGGGGGTAGGGAAATCCAAATTCCAAAGCTTCCGCCTAAGGCGGACCAAGTTAACATCTACAACCAAATTCATTTGATAATCCCTTCCAAATAAATTATTATATTTTTTATGGTGCCGGCAGAGGTAAAACTGGAGATAGACAAGTGTGCCAGGTGTGGCAAGTGCCGTTCTGTCTGCCCTGTATTCATAGAAACGGGGGATGAGACCCGTGTGGCCAGAGGGCGGATAACCCTGGCAGAGGCCATCTTTCAGGGGGAGATTTTCTATTCAAAAGAACTAAGAGACTACATCTACTCCTGTAAAAAATGCCTGCGATGCCAGGCCACCTGTCCCTCAGGGGTAGATTTCGGCCTGATAATAGATGCCCTCCTGGAGGGGATAGAGAAGAACATGGGCATCCCCCTGATGGCCAAGTTCGTACTACGATACCTCCTGCCCAGGAGGAGACTCTTTGACCTGGCCATCCGGGTGGCCTCCTGGAGCCAAAGACTTATCCCCGGCCAGAGAAAGGGCAGCCTCCGACATCTGCCCCTCTTCTTTATGGGCAGGCGCTGGGTGCCACACCTTGCCCAACGCACTGTCCTGGACCGCTTCTCGGAGACCAGGAGACTGTCTAACCCCAAGATGCGGGTAGGGTTCTTTGTGGGCTGTCTCATTAACTATGTCTATCCTAACATCGCCGAGTCCCTTATTGACGTCCTGAATAAGCTCAACATAGAGGTGGTAGTGCCTCCCTCCCAGGTCTGCTGTGGCATCCCTGCACGCAGTCTCGGAGATACCACCGCAACCAGAATCCTGGCAGAAAAGAACAGAGAGGTCTTTGAGGCAGAAAAGCTGGATGCCATCGTTACCGCCTGCAGTACCTGCCTCCTCACTATAAAGAGGGAATACCTGAGACTCCTTGGGGAGCCCTGGAGGCCCATGACTGAAAAGATGTACGACATCTCCGTCTTCCTGGAAAAGTTTACCCAGTACCGCCCCGAACCCCTGGATACTACCGTAACCTATCATGACCCTTGCCATCTAAAATGGGGACTTAATACCACCAGGGAGCCAAGGACGGTCCTCAGCCGCTGTGCCAGACTGAAAGAGATGGAATATGCGGATAGGTGCTGTGGCGGTGGAGGTGTATTCAGTATAATCTACAGGGATTTGTCCATGAAGATAGGTGAGCACAAAATAAACTCCGTAGACAAGTCCGGCGCCCGGATAGTGGCCACAAGTTGTCCTGGTTGCGTCCTTCAGCTGGCAGACCTGGCCGCCTCAAAAGACCTTAGCGTAGAGACCCTCCACGTGATAGAACTCCTCTCCAGGACACTTAACAATGGCTCCAAGGTACCTGCCGTGAACGAACTTGTCCAGGTCTCTGGCAGTCCATAATCGGGACTTCGGGGGAAGACACAGATGCCAGAAAAACAGGCTATCTCTACTCCCAGGGCCCCCCAGGCCATTGGCCCCTACTCTCAGGCCATCCGCAGTGGCCCCTTCCTCTTTGTCTCAGGGCAGATACCACTTGAACCCGGCACCGGCCAGCTAGTCACCGGAGACATTGGAGTCCAGACCCGGCAGGCACTGGAAAACCTGAAGGCCATCCTGGAGGCCGCTGGTTCCTCCCTGGACAGGGTGGTCAAGACCACCATCTACCTGGCCAGGATGGAGGACTACGGGACCGTCAACAAGGTTTATGACGAATACTTTATTTCACCCCGGTCTCCCAGGCCAGCCCGCTCCGTCATTGCAGTCTCCGGACTGCCCAGGGGTGCAGGGGTGGAGATTGAGGCCATCGCCCTATTGGAGGGGGAATAGAGGATTGATACTGGTTACAGGCGGCACCGGCTTCGTAGGAAGAAACATAGTAAGGAAACTAATCCAGGAAGGCCAGCAGGTTAGATGCCTGGCCAGAAGGGCCTCTACCTCCCACATACTGGAAGATATGCCCACCCCGAACCGGAATGCCCCAGGGCCAGTAGAATTCTGTGACGGAGACGTTACAAAACCCTCTAGCCTGGAAGGGGCAATGAGGGGGATAGAGGTAGTGATACACCTGGTGGGAATCATCAGGGAGATACCGCCTTCTGTTACCTTTGAGAGGGTACATGCAGAGGGCACCTACAACGTAGTGACTGCTGGTGTAAGGGCCGGGGTAAAGAAATTTGTACATATGAGTGCCATGGGGACGCGCCCAGATGCCCCGAGCCGCTATCACACTACCAAGTGGTTGGGGGAACTGGCTGTAAAGTCCAGTGGACTGCCTTACGTCATCTTCCGCCCCTCTATAATCTGTGGCAAGGACGATGAATTCGTCAATATGTTCGCAAAGCTAATCCGCCAGACCTGGCCCTTGCCTTTTCTGGCAGTCATAGGTTCTGGAGAGACCAGGATGCAGCCTGTCTACGTGGGAGACGTTGCCCAATGCTTTGTGAAGGCAGTCCTTGACTCCAGTATAGTAAACAGGACCTATGAACTGGGTGGGCCGGAGACGCTTGCCATTGATGAGATACTGGACACCATTATGAAAGTCATGGGGGCCAGGCGGATAAAACTCCACATGCCCATAACCCTGGCCTGGCCCATGGCGTACCTGATGGAAAAGACCTCCCCTAAACCCATGCTCACCAGGGAACAACTCGTCATGCTCCAGATAGATAACACCGGCGATGTAACGCCCATGAAAAAGGATTTTGGCCTTGAACCCATGCGGTTTGAAGAGGCTATAAGGACTTATTTGAAACCATGAGGGGACACGTCTTTCAAAATATCCTGAAGGTGTTTCTTATCCCTCTTATGGCCATATTTATCTGCCAGCGGGAAGGCCAGGCTTCTTACATTACCATACCCAAAGAGGGGCAGATGCTGGTGGAGGCCGAGGCCCCGGAGGAGGGGAAGTGGCCCCTGCACGTAAGAATAATACTCCCCGTTGAGGCAAAGCCTGCAGTGGTGTGGAAGGTACTCACTGACTATGAACACATGGCAGAATTTGTACCGCACATGAAAAAATGCAGGGTGATAGGACGCCAGGGGGACACAATTACCGTAGAGGAGGTCTTTAAACACTTCCTCGTATCTATGGAACTACTGCTATCAGTAAAGGAGAGCCCCCCCAATAGGATAGATTTCCGGCTAGTGGGTGGCAATATGAAGGTGTACGATGGTCGTTGGTCTATAGAGCCTCATAACCCGGTAGGGACGCTACTAACCCTTGAGGTGGCCGTCCAGCCAGGCTTCTATGCACCAAGGGGCATAGTCTCCTGGATACTAAAAAAGTCATTGCCCGAGGGCGTCCTGTCCATCAGGGAAAAGGCGGTAAAGGACTCGGGAAAGACCTTGCCTTCCGAAGAGGTGGAGATAATACCATAACTAGGGATTAGGGGCCAGGGGTTAGCAATCTTTCTCTAACCCTGACCTTATTAGCCAATGCAATACGAGACAGTCATAGGACTTGAGACCCACGCAGAACTCCTGACGGAGACAAAACTCTTCTGCGGGTGTCTCAACAGATTTGGTGCACCGCCCAATACCCTGGTATGTCCGGTCTGCCTGGGGCTCCCTGGGGTGCTGCCCGTTATGAACAAGAAGGGCTTTGAGATGGCCCTTAAGGCAACCCTTTCCCTGCATTGCAGAGTAAACCAATTCACCACCTTTGATAGAAAGAACTATTACTATCCGGACCTGCCCAAAAACTACCAGATATCCCAGAATTACCTGAACCTGGGAGTAGATGGCTACCTTGAGATAAAGTACGACGACCAGAAAAGAAAGATACGCATCCACAACGTCCACTTAGAGGAAGAGGCCGGCAAGCTCATCCACCCCGAAGAATCTGTGGCGGACTATAGCCTGGTAGACTTCAACCGGGCAGGGGTGCCTCTATTGGAGATAGTCACCTACCCTGACATGAGGAGTCTGGAGGAGACAGAGGCCTACATGAACACCTTAAGGAACGTACTCCTTTACACGGAGGTCTCAGACTGCAAGATGCAGGAGGGCTCGCTGAGGTTTGAGGCCAGCATCTCCCTGAGACCCACAGGGCAAGAGAAGCTAGGCAACCGGGTAGAGATAAAAAACCTCAACTCCATGAAGGCGGTACTAAAGGCCCTGGAGTACGAGACGGGACGGCAGAGAGAGTCCCTGGAGGGTGGGGGGGTGGTAGCCATGGAGACGAGGCTCTGGGACGAACTCCGTGAGAGGACCGAAAGGATGCGCACCAAGGAGGAGGCCCATGACTACCGCTACTTCCCTGAGCCTGATTTGGCCCCAGTGGTGATAAAAGACCAGTGGCTGGAGGAGCTGAGTGCCACCCTCCCCGAGCTACCACTGGCCAGGAGAAACCGCTTTGTGACGGAACTGGGCCTCTCTGACTACGATGCCAGGGTGCTTACCGAGGATAAGGCCGTAGCAGACTACTTTGAGAGGTGCGTATCGCACTACGAATCTCCAAAGGTAGTTTGTAACTGGGTAACCAACGATGTCTTGAGGGAACTCAAGGAGAGACGGCTTGAAATAAAGGACTTCCCAGTAGGCCCTGAGATGCTGGTGGAACTAATAAGGCTCGTAGAAACGGGCGACATAAGTATGCCCGTTGCCAAGGGGGTCTTTGTGGAGATGATAAATACAAAGAAGAAGGCCCCTCAACTGGTACAGGAGAGGGGCCTCCTTCAGATAAGCGACAGTGCCGAGCTAGAAGGCATTATCCAGGCGATACTGACCGAAAACCCTAACGCATTGACCGACTATAAAAAGGGTAAAAAGACCGCCTTCACCTTCCTGGTGGGTCAGATAATGCGCAAGACCAAAGGTAAGGCCAACCCTCAGATGGTCAATGAACTGTTAAAGCAGAAGCTAGAAGCTAGTTAGTACCCCCATTTCAGTTATTCTGGACGTATAAGATGGCAGTGGGCTACACGTCCTTGGCATTCACGGTCTTTCTGCCGTTGCCCTTTGCCCTAGCTATAGCACCGTCTATACAGCAGTGCAGCTTGCTGCTCAACGCCGGAACCAACTCTCCGGAGGTAAGACAGCCCTTGGATTTGATATACTCGCGTACTTTACTAGCCACTACCAGGATTTCCTGTCCCTTCTTTGCAGCCATTGATGTCTCCTTTTTTTATGATATAAATGGATATAAGGATATAGGGTAGTGGAAATGGTAGCATAAGGGTAGTAAATGTCAACTATTTTTTAGTGGCAGGGCCACTCCCGTCAAAAAGAGAGAAACCATGCAGGAAGGCCAGAGAAGGGCGATTATTTCAAGGACAAGGCGACTGGTAGTGAAGGTAGGCACCGGGGTGATTACTACCAGGGAGGGGTTCCTGGACATACCACAGGTAAACAACCTCTCCATACAGCTTGTGGAACTTAGGAACAAAGGCTATGAGGTGGCAGTGGTAAGCTCAGGGGCCATTGGGGCAGGCATGGGAGAATTTGGCATGAAGAAGAGGCCCATCACCCTGCCAGAACTCCAGGCCGCCGCCGCCGTAGGTCAGAGTAAACTCATACGGGCCTATGACGACTCCTTTAAGGCGCATGGTTACCACGCCGCCCAGATACTCCTCACCAGGGAAGACCTGGAAGACCGCCACCGCTACCTCAAC
>MHYW01000021.1 GCA_001828545.1 Planctomycetes bacterium RIFCSPHIGHO2_12_FULL_52_36 | reverse complement strand
ACTGCACTCCCAGAGGATGTCCACAATTGGACACCTCTCCAACGGCATAGCCCACCACTTAAATAATCCCCTGTCAGGGATAAATATGTGCACAGACATCCTCCTTAACGAACTGGAGAAGGCAAAGGAATGTACCCATTCAGGGGAATTTAAGAGCCAGCTCTCCAGGCTAAAGGCAACCTCACAACACCTGGAATCTGTGATGAAAGGCCTCTTTAGCATATCCAGGATATCCAACCCGGAGAAATCTCCCACCGCCCTGAACAAGCTGATGGAACTTATCCTGAGGAAGACGGCTGAACAATTGGAACCTTTAAGCATCCAGCTCATAAAAGAACTCTCACCCACAGCCCCCATGATCCTTGGCAACCCCGCTCAACTGGAAGTGGCATTTATGAACCTCATCTCTAACGCCTTAGACGCCACGCCCAAAGGGGGCACCCTGACGGTCAAGACCGAGCACCTTGCTAATGAGAACAAGGTTGGAGTAACCATCACAGATACAGGCAGTGGAATCAATGGAAAAGACCTACCACACCTCTTTGACCCCTATTTTATCCTCAATATCAGGCCGTCTACGAAGTGTACAGGACTGGAACTAGCCCTCACACAGTTGACTATCCAGTCCCACGGGGGTACCATTGAGGCAGATTCAGTGGAGGGCAGGGGTACGACCTTTAAGGTGGAGTTGCCTGTTTATAATGAGACTGTAGGGGCAGGTTTTAAACCTGCCCCTACCCTTCCTGGAAAGATGCAGTTGTAGGGGGTAGGGGGTAGGGAAGAATTGCATTGTAAATTGAAAATTGCAAATTTTAAAATTTAATCCGCCTCAGGCGGACCAATTTACACTTTACAACTTTCTGTTCCCTACCCCCTACCCCCTACTGTCTACAACCAGGGTGGTTTAAACCCGTTGATTTGCCTGGACTCGTACCAGGAGGTAAATCTTTCCAGATACCTCAGGATTGGGCCCGGGGGTCTGGTCCTTACCCTCCTGAGGCCCTCCAATGTCCTATCCCCCCGCATGACCTCGCAAAAGGCCATCCATAGGCGGTCGTTCCTGCGGTAGAGGCCATGGACGTATCTGGAAAAGGTATTAAAAAAGCCCCTGAGCTTGCCTGCCACTACTATCTCCTCCATGAGTCCCTTATCTATATCCTCCTCATAGAGGCGGAGGTCTGCCCCGTTCTGGAGGTGTTCCTTTACCCAGTAGGCCGCCCTCTGGCCACTGGCTATGGCATAGTACAGCCCCTCTCCAGTGAAGGGGTCTGTAAGACCTGCCGCATCCCCTACCAGGACGCCCCAGCGACTTGAGATAGGTTCCCCTGGAGTCCTTGTGGGTATGGGATGGGCCTTAATCCTCTCCATGTCCAACTTCAGGCCCTCTTTCTCCAGGAATGCCTTTAGATAACCTATTAGATGCTTGGAGAGGGACCTGGGCGCCATTGCCCCCGCAGTCCAGATCTTTTCCTTTGGGAATATCCAGGCATAGCCTGCCGGGACCGTCCCCCAGTCCACAATGAAGAGGTCTTCGGGAATAGATGTAGGGGCGTATTGCAATACGCCCCTACCTTTCTCCAGCTCACAAATCAGGCCTATAGCCTCTTGCGATATGCCCCTCGGGTTTATTGCCCTCCTTACGACGCTTGCCGCCCCATCCGCCCCAATCACTACCTTTGCCAGATACCGGTTATTCTCAGTCAGTAGGCTGACACACCCCTCCGTATACTCCAGGGACACCAACCCCTCCCCCTCTATAACGACAGCGCCCCCTTCGGATGCCTTTCTCACGAGGAGACTATCAAAGGGCTCACGGCCGAGGTTATAGACGATGGGTCTCGTGGTACGGCGGGTAAACCTATCCCTTAGCCCCAACTGGAAGACCATACCATAGACAACCCTCTCCACCACCCCACTAATGTCAAAGGGGAGCAGTCTCCTGGCCTTCTCCTGAAGCCCCCCACCGCAGGGTTTGGGCCTGGGGTGTCTCTTCTTTTCAATTAGGGCAACCTGGAAGTTATCTCTGGCGAGGGTGTAGGCGGCTATAGAACCTGCCGGGCCACTGCCTACTACTATTACGTCATAGACCTTCATGTGGTCAGTAGCTAGTAGTCAGCAGCTAGTAGCTAGGAAAGAATTCAATCCCTAGCTACTAGCTACTGGCTACTTTTGTTGCTCCCCTACCCCCTACTCCCTAGTTACAGTGCAGAGAGGGCCGTTACGGCCCCTTTGACGGCCCCTATCAGGGGAGTGGGATAGATACCCAGGGCGATGATGGTAACTCCCAGCACCAGTAGCACCAGCTTCCCGAACAGTGAGCCTACAGGCTCCTCCGCGGGGGCAAAACGCCCTGGTAACGCATACATCCTTAGCATCAGCCCAAGATAGTAGTACAGGGACACGGCGGAGTTTAATACCGCTATGACGGCAAGGCCCACAAAACCTGCATTCACCGCCGCACCGAAGAGGTAAAGCTTTCCAATGAAACCTGCCGTAAGGGGTATGCCTGCCAGAGAGAGGAGACATATAGAGAGGATGGCGGCCTGGACGGGCTGGGTATAGCCTAAAGAGGTGTAATCCTCCGCCTTTAGCCTCTCCCCTTCGCCTGCGGTGGTGCTACCGCCGGCCCTGGTCAGGGAGGCAATACACCCAAAGGCCGCAAGCCCCATAACTGCATAAAAGGCGGAATACAGCAGGATGGCCTCCATGCCCCTGGTACTAAGGGTGATAAAGGCCACCAACAGGTAGCCTACGTGGGCAATGCTTGAGTAGGCAAGCATCCTCTTTACGTTCTTCTGCAGGAGGGCGGCCACGTTCCCCAGGGTCATACTCAGGACGGCCAATACCCACAGTATCCCTACCCATTGACTGGAGACCTGGATAAAGGGATTGCTGAACAGTCTAAGGATAAGGGCGACGACGGCAATCTTGCTCCCCGTGGAGAGGAGGCCCGTTATGGGGGTGGGCGCCCCTTCATACACGTCAGGGGCCCACATGTGGAAAGGTACCATGGCAATCTTGAAACCCAGACCGACCATCATCAGGGCAATGCCTATCTGAAGCATGGGCGGTACCCCGCCAGTCAGGCCACCCAGTATGGATTCCATCTTACTGAAACTGATGGTCCCGGTAGCCCCATAGACCAGGGCAATGCCAAAGAGGAGAAAACCACTGGCAAATGCCCCCGTAAGGATATATTTTATGGCCGCCTCGGTAGATACCCACTTGTCCCTCTGAGAGCCTACCAGCATATACATAGAGATAGAAAGGAGTTCCAGGCTCAGGAACATCATCAACAAATCCATGCTGGATACCAGGAGCATCATCCCCAGCGTGGCAAAGAGGACCAGGGGGTAGTATTTCCCTCCATCTACCCTTGTGTTCTCCACGTAGCTAAGGGATATTGCCAGGGTAATCATGGCAATAAGGATAAACAATACATTAAAGAAAGTAGTATAGCCATCCACAGCCAGCAGAGAACTCTCGTAAGGGATCCCCCTACCCCACTGCATAAGGCTCCTGAGGAGGGCTATGTGCAGGCCCACCAGACAGGTGGCGAATACCATACGAGAACTCCTTGAAAAGACCTCCACCAGTAGGGCCAGTATGGCAAAGAGGGCCACTATCAACTGGGGCACGGTACTGTCTATGTTAACGGCTGGAAAAGTTATTTCCATAGACCTCTATCCCTTCCTGGTCATTGCTTCGCTTCCCCTTCGCTTCGCTCAGGGCTTTGGCTCATCACAATGACAGTTTGTTTCTTAAGCATCTCCTTCTGGGCCAGCCCTGAACCGTTCTGGTTTAGGGCCAGCTTCTTTTCTGCCCTCACCAGCAGGGCCGATGCCGAAGGCTCTATCCTGTCCAGTAGAATCTTGGGATACACCCCTATGAGGACCACCAGTATGGCAGGGAGGGTCAGGGTCACCGTCTCCATGAAAGAGAGGTCGTACCAGGTCCTTGCCCTCTCAGGGGCAGGCCCGAACATCACCCGCCAGAACATCCACAGGAGATACGCTGCGGTAAGCACCACTACAAAGCTGGCCGCTACGCCATAAATGACGTTCACCCTGAAGGCCCCCAGGAAGATGAGAAATTCTCCCACAAAGTTACATAACCCCGGTATACCCACAGACGCCAGGGTGAAGAACATAAAGAACCCCCCCATGAGGGGCATATCCCTCCATACGCCTCCCATCTGGGAGATGTCTTTAGTGCGGCTCCTTTTATGGAGCATCCCCACTATGATAAATAATGCCCCACTGGAAAGGGCTATGGATACCATCATCAGGATTGCCCCTTCTATCCCCTGGAGGTTCAGTACGAATATGCCCAAGATTATTAGTCCCACGTGGCTGACACTGGAATAGGCAATCAGCCTCTTGATGTCGTTCTGGACGGTGGCTATCAGCGCACCATAGAGGTTGGCCAGGAGGGCCAGCACCACCACCAGGGGGGCGTAGCTGGCGGAAAAGTCGGGGAATAATGGCAAGAAGAACCTCAAGAAGGCATAGGCCCCTGTCTTTATCAAGAGCCCCGTTATGTCCACGGCCCCGGAGATGGGCGCCTCGGCGTGGGCATCGGGGAGCCACGTGTGGAAGGGAACGAGGGGCGACTTTACGGCAAAGGCCACAAAGAAGGCGAACCCCATGGGGAGAAGGGCATAGGCCGGCACTGAGGTCTCGTAGAGTTGGACAATGTCAAAGGTATACGTGCCAGTCTGGGCGTGGTGGAGGAAGTACAGGGAAAGGATGGCCACCAGCATGAGCAGGCTTCCACCCATGGTGTATATAATAAGCTTTATCGTAGCGTAGCGTCTGTTTTCTAATCCCCACAGGCCGATAAGGAAGTACATTGGCACCAGCATTATCTCCCAGAAGACGTAGAACAGTAACAGGTCCAGGCTGAGGAATATCCCCAGGAGGCCTGCCTCCATGAGGAGGATAAACCCTGAGAAGAGTCCGGGACGCCTCTCCACCTCCCCCCACGAGCTTAAGAGTGCCAGGAATACCATGAAGGTGGTAATGAGCACCATAAAGAGGCTTATGCCATCCACCCCAAGGCTGTAGCCGGCCCCCAAATCTGGTATCCAGTCCCTGCGCTCCGCAAACTGCATCCCTCCCGAGGCGGGATTGAAGGCCCTGAAAAGGGCCAGAGATAAGAGGAGGTTCACCCCCGCTACGAGGAGGGCCAGAACCCTGGGGAAGAACTCCTCCGTCCAGGGGATGAGGAATATCAGCCCTGCCCCTATCGCTGGCAATAAGATTAGTATAGATAAGACTGGCCAGTGCGCTATGTCCATTTCCTTCGCCTTCCGCTCAGGACAAGTAGGGGCGTATTGCAATACGCCCCTGCTCACTACTCAAAAGATATACAAATACCCCATTATTACTACCGCCCCTGCTACCATAAACAGGGCGTACCACCTTACCAGCCCTGTCTGGAGTCTGGGTACAATCTCCCCGCCTCCCAATATAAGGCCAGCCAATCCCCTTACCGTCATATCCAACACGGAGGTATCCACTGCCTGCCAGAAGAAATTGGCCGCTCCCATGAATCTATCTACAAAGACCACCTGATAAACCTTATCAAAGTACCACCCATTGGAAAGGGCATCATATACGCCGCTAAAGGTCTGCCTCAACCTCTCCGGTATCTCCCTGTTGCCGGGCATGACGTAGAAGAAATAGGCCAGACTTATCCCCCCCAGGGCAGACAGAGAAGACACGGCCATCAGTACAATCCCCAGCAACCTGGAGGACGAGACCCCGTCAGTATGGTGTGCCGGTGGAAAGACAGGGGCAAGGAAGGAACTTATCCTGTCCGCTCCCCCCAGGGCATGGGGTACACCCATGTAGCCTCCCACCGCCGCCAACACGGCCAGTAGCATGAGGGGGATGGTCATCACCGGGGCCGGATGATGTACCTCCTCCACGTGCGGGTCCCACCTCTTTTCACCCAGAAAGGCATTAAAGAAGAGTCTGAAACAATAGAACGCCGTAAAGCCGGCGGTAACTACCATTATTAGCCACAGGAGCACCCCCCCATTGGTAAAGGAGGCCTCCAGTATGGCGTCCTTGCTGAAGAAGCCTGCAAGGCCAGGTATGCCAGCCATGGCCAGCGCCCCCACCAGGAAGGTCCAGAAGGTAGCGGGGATATGGCCCTTAAGCGCCCCCATCCGCCTTATGTCCATCTCCTCATGGAGGGCATGGATGACCGCCCCTGCCCCAAGGAACAGGAGTGCCTTGGCAAAGGCATGGGTAAGGAGGTGGAAGATGGCCGCCGCCGGCGCACCAACCCCCAACCCGATGAACATGTGGCCGAGCTGACTGACCGTGGAGTAGGCAAGTATCCTCTTTATATCGTTATTCACCAAGGCGATGGTGGCAGAGATGACGGCAGTAAGGAGGCCAATAACCGCCACCGTAGACATGGCAGTGGGGGAGAGTTGGAATATAGGATAACACCTGGCTACCAGGTAGACGCCCGCAGTGACCATTGTGGCGGCGTGGATGAGGGCACTCACGGGGGTGGGCGCCTCCATGGCATCGGGCAGCCACGTGTGGAGAGGCACCTGGGCCGACTTGCCCACTGCCCCACCAAATATGAGGAGGGCTACCCAGGTGGCCATGACAGGCGTCAGCACCTCATGGGCCCTGGGAAAGACCTCTCCAAAATATATGCTCTTAAACTGGACAAAGACCAGCATTATCCCCAGGACAAAGAAGAAGTCTCCAAAACGAGTGACCACAAACGCCTTCAGCCCTGCCCTGGCCGCCGACTGCTTATGATACAGGAAGCTTATCAGTAAATAGGAACACGTACCCACGCCCTCCCAGCCTATGTAGAGCACCAGGAAATTCCCCGCCAGTACCAGGAGGAGCATAAAGAAGACAAACAGGTTCAGGTAGAAGAAGTACCTGGCAAAACTCTCGTCCCGGCTCATGTACCCCACAGAGTAGACGTGTATCAGGAAGCTTACCCCTGAGACCATGGTAATCATGACCATTGATAAGGGGTCAAGGAGCAGGTCTATCGGTGCACTGAAGTCCCCGGAGGGTATCCAGTTGTACATGCACAACTCTATGTGC
Organism: Planctomycetes bacterium RIFCSPHIGHO2_12_FULL_52_36; assembly: GCA_001828545.1. Taxonomy (GTDB): domain Bacteria; phylum Planctomycetota; class Brocadiia; order Brocadiales; family Bathyanammoxibiaceae; genus 2-12-FULL-52-36. Next base: position 2,776 of record MHYW01000021.1, on the reverse strand, counting down.
CGCTGTTCAACGGGGAGCTTCAGGAAGGAATTGAAGAGGAGTAGAGACAGGGCGGCGGCAAGCCCTATACTGCCACAGGCCACGATACTTACGACAAAGTTGCTCACCTGCCTCCCCAGGAGGCAATTGAAGAGCGCCCCGGCGAGGGGTAAGGCAGGTACGAGCCACAGCTTGCTGAAGAGACCCGTCGCCTCTACCACTTGAGCACCTCCATCTCATCCACATCCAGTGTGGCCCGGTTCCTGAACACAAGCAGGACTATGGAAAGACCCACGGCAATCTCTACGGACGCTATGACCATGGCAAAGAGGACAAAGACCTGACCCTCCAGGGAGCCTGTCTGACGGCAAAAGGATACAAAGGCCAGCCCTGCCCCATTAATCATGAGTTCTATACACATAAGGAGGACTACGACGTTCCTGCGGGTCAGAAAGCCTATCACCCCTATCCCAAAGAGGACAACCCCTACCATCAAGTACTGGTCAGCTGCTAGCATCTATTCCTCACCATTACATTCATAATATTCATTTCTTTATCCCTGAGAGCAGGGCTACGCCTACCACGGCCACCAGCAGTAGAATGCCTGTAAGCTCCACGGGTAAGAGGTATTGGGTGTAGAGTACACCCCCCAGGGACTTGATACTCCCAAAATCTGGCGGCAACGTCGTTACCTTAGGGGGCAGACTGCTTGCCCTGTTAATGACGTAAATCAATTTCATCAGAAAGAATACGGCCACCAGCAGCCCCGTACACCACAGTAACCCCGGACGGAAACGCTGTATCTCCGTCTTCTCATACTTTAGCATCATAACCACAAAGAGGAACAACACCATTATTGCCCCGGCGTAGAGTATTACCTGCACCACGGCCAGGAACGGGGCGCTGAGCATTGCGTACATCCAGGCCACGGCAAGCAGGGTAACTATGAGGGAGAGGACGCTGTACATGACCTTCCTCTGCAGGATGACTGAGCCTGCCGAGGCCACCGCCAGTATTGCCGCTATGTAAAAGAATAGATTTTCCATTAAACCTTTAAACCCTTGAACCCTTGAACTCTTTGTTTACAGTCCTAACGGGTTCGCCTCCATAGGCCCCTGGCCCGGGGCGTTGAGACTGCGTTGACAACCTGGGAGAGGCAGCTCCTTAACAAGCTGTTCCTTGCGGTAAAGCAGGTCCTCCCTGCTAAACCCTGGCTCCGGGGTCTTCCCTGTATCCATATAGAGGGCGTCCACAGGGCAGGCCTCTTCACACATCCCACACCAGCAACACCTGGTTACGTCTATCTCAAAACTCACGGGGTACTTTTCAATGGCAGGGTCAGGATGTTCTCCAGCCACTATATGGATGCACTGTACCGGGCAGACTGTCTCACACAGCATACAGGCCACACACCTCGGGGAACCATCCGGACGGGCGTTAATACGGTGCCGGCCCCTCCATCTCTTGGACAACGGTATTTTCTCCTCCGGGTACTGTACGGTTACTGCCGCCGGCACCTCCGGGTACTTTCCAAGCAGATGGGCAATGTGGAAGTACATGTTATAAATGAAATGGCGGGAGGTTATCCATAACCCCTTTGCTATCTCAAAGAAGTAGAAACTCTCCTTGGTGGTCAGATTGTGGCCAACTATCTTCATCTTTTATCCTTTGATAAGAAGTAGCTAGTAGCTAGTAGCTAGGAAAAAGATTTATCCCTGACTACTGACTACTGTCTACTGACTACTGTTAAAAGACATATTTTATTAACCCCGTGACCACTATATTAACAAGGGCCAGGGGGACCATAAATTTCCAGCCAAAGGCCATGAGCTGGTCGTAGCGGAACCGGGGCAGCGTCCACCTGACCAGGAGCATGAACCAGCAGAAGAACAGCACCTTCAGGCCAAAGGCTGAGACCTGGAGGAGGACTACGAGGAGGTGCGGCAGGGGGATGGTAAACAGTCCTGGGATAAATATCCCTTGATTACTGAGAAAAGGTATCTGCCATCCTCCAAAATAAAGGGCCGTTACCACCCCCGCCACCGATATAACCTCTATAAATTCACCCATCCAGAAGGCACCGAACTTCATGCCACTGTACTCAGTGAAGTAACCAATAATCTCCGACTCGCTCTCGGGCAGGTCAAAGGGGACACGCTTGGTCTCCGCCATGGCGGCGGTGAAGAATAGGATGAACCCCAGGGGCTGGGCCACTATCCCCCAGTAGGGTATGACCCCCAGGACGTACTGCCCCTGTCCCCTTACTATGTCGTCTAACTCTATTGAGCCATAGGCCATGACGACCCCGACGATGGAGAGGCCCAGGGCAAGTTCATAGGAGATGAGCTGGGCCGCCCCCCTGATACTCCCCAGCAGGGAATACTTGTTCTCGGAAGACCAGCCAGCCAATACCACGCTGTAGAAGCCAAGTCCGCCGAAGGCCACGATGAAGAGTATCCCCACGTTAAGGTCTGCTATCTGCAGGGGAATGTCCCTCCCGGCGATATGGAGCGTATCCCCGAAGGGAATCACTGCAAAGACCACCAGGGCCGTAAAGAGGGCCAGGAAGGGGGCCAGGGTATGGACGAAGGCGTCCCCTGCCGGGGGCACCCAGTCCTCTTTTGTGAGCATCTTGATAGTATCGGCTATGGGATGGAATAACCCGAATATCCTGAACCCCAGGACGTCTGCACGGTTTGCCCCTATGCGGTCCTGCATCACTGCACTCTGCTTCCTCTCCGCCCAGCTCAGGATGGCCGCCACGTTTAAGACGAAGCCAAAGACTATGGCTATCTTT
>MHYW01000020.1 GCA_001828545.1 Planctomycetes bacterium RIFCSPHIGHO2_12_FULL_52_36 | reverse complement strand
GGGGCCTTTTAAAAAGGATATAAGAAAGCGGCTTTTTGCCGGGGCATTGGTATTATTCCCCGTTTACATCACCTTCATAGCCCTAAAATACATCTTTATCTTTGCCGGGGGCACCATGGTACCTGTGGTAAAGCGGACAATCTTACAGTCTGAATGGGTACAATTAAAGGTGCCGGATGCAGTCTTGACCCCTTTGATGTTCCTCCTGGGGCTGGCGATGTTTTTCCTGGCCCTTTATTTTGCCGGGGCCTTTGCCACCCATTTTATCGGTAGACAGATAATCAGATATGCTGAGGCCGTCGTGGCGAGGATGCCACTGGTAAAGACCATTTATGGTACCTCCAAGCAAATCGTGCAGACTGCAACCATCCCCGGTAAGGGCGCCTTCAAGCGGGTGGTCATGGTAGACTTCCCAAAGGGTGGCACCAAAGCAATGGCTTTTGTAACTGGTTCAATGGAGTGCAAAGAAGGACTCCCCCTGACCACCGTCTTCGTCCCTACTGCCCCTAACCCATGGAGTGGTTTCGTACTCTTCGTTCCCGAAAAAGAGATAGAAGACACCACCCTTACAGTGGAAGAAGGTATCAGGCTACTAGTCTCAGGTGGTATCCTTGCCCCCGGTAGATTTCGACCAGAAGAATTAGAAAAGTTATTTCCAGCGTAGTGGCATATTGTTTGCCACAGCAAATCTGCCTTGGGTATAAGAATATACCCCTATCGGCTACAGACTAACCAGTTCACCGTACCCCCCAAAGATGATAAAGGTCAAAATGATAAAGATGCGGCAGAGATTCTCTGCCACAAAGGTAGGTGATATAGCTGAGACAGTAACGCAAGAACTTCAACGCCTCCCCCTGGGGGACACACTGAAGCCCGGACACAACGTGGCCGTCACTGCCGGGAGCAGGGGTATCTCCAATATAGGACTCGTCCTCCGTAAGGTACTGGACCACCTGAAGACCCTTGGTGCCCAGCCTTTTATCGTGCCGGCTATGGGCAGCCATGGCGGCGCCACCGCCCAGGGACAATTAAGACTCCTTGCCCATTATGGCATAACAGAGGCCTCTATGGGGGTGCCCATCAAGTCATCCATGGACGTAGTAAAGATTGCTACCAGTCCCCTCGGTCTCCACATCTATATAGATAAATACGCCTCTGAGGCTAACCACATCGTCCTGGTCAACAGAGTAAAACCCCATACCCGCTTTAGCGGCAAGATTGAGAGCGGAATAGTAAAGATGCTCCTCGTAGGGCTTGGGAAATACCAGGGCGCCTCCCTCTACCACAAGGCCGTCCTGGAATACCCCTTTGATGAGATAGTCTTCAACGCTGTACCAACCGCCCTCAAAAAACTTTCGGTACTCTGTGGCCTTGCCATAGTAGAAAATACCCATGGGGAGATAGCCGAGTTAAAGGCACTACGTCCTGAGGAATTCCTGGAAGAGGAACCCAAGCTACTCCGCAGGGCCTATGAGCTTATGGCGAAACTCCCACTGGAAACCATAGACCTGCTGGTAATAGACGAGATGGGGAAGGACATAAGTGGTACAGGCATGGACACCACCGTCATTGGCCGTAAAGACAGTAGCCCGATTAAGATAAAGAGGATTTTTGTTAGGGACCTCACAGAGGCGTCTAACGGAAATGCCTGTGCCGTAGGTCTTGCTGACTTTACTACCAGACGCCTGGTGGATAAGATTAACCTTAAGGATACTTATATAAACTGTATCACGGGGCTTCGCCCCGAAGGGGCAAAGATACCAATGACCTACGATACGGACAGGGAGGCTATTGAGCAGGCATTAAATACCCTCGGCCTCGTGGAACCTCAGGAGGCTAAAATAGTGCGGATAAAGAACACCAATGAGCTGGAGGCCCTCCAGGTCTCTGAGTCCTGCATGCCCCAACTGGAAGATAGGAAAGATATAGATATAATCTCTGGAGCCGAGGATTGGGCCTTTGACAAGATGGGCAATTTCCTGCCTTTAGACACTTAGAAGGGAATGGATGGGGCCCGGTGGCCCTGACGGTCTTCAAAACCGCTTAGACCCCCAAAAAGGGGTTTGGTGGGTTCGACTCCCACACGTTCCCGCCATCAATTGTAGCCGCAGGCTTTAGCCTGCGAAAGTAGTACCCGCAGGTCATGTCATGCCTGAGGCAGATCCGCCTTTGGCGAACTTCAGCCTGTAAAAATTGTGGTATGGCGGGTTGGGCTCCCAAACGCCCCCACTATCGTTTGCAGGGGCTTGATTAATCAAGCCCCTGCAGGATTACCGCCTGCTCTTCACTACTTTCCGCTTGCTGCTTGCCGCCTTCCGCTTGCTACTTACGGCTTTCGGCTTGCTGCTTACGACCTTCGGCTTGACGCCTTTACTAATTGCCCCTTTACCCCTTACCTCGGCGCTGAGTATCTTGTCTGCCATCTCCGCGTCGTAATCCATTACGTAAGGTATTCCACTTACCTCGGAGGCCTCCCTGGTAAGGGCAAAGATATCGTCTCTGGTAATCTCCGCCATGGAGAACCGTCTTGCCCCTGCCATGAGCTGTCTCAGGCCGGTGGCCAGCCTCTGGTAATAGGAATAGACCCCCAGGCCAGATACAGGCACCATCTTGCCGTTCTTGCTGAATTGGGTCCTTGCAGTCTGTGAGTAATAGAATATCTCCTCCACCGTCTTACCGTACTCCTCGGCATTCTTGGGTACCTGTCCCTTGGCAACGGATTCGGAAATAGTCTTACCTACCATGGCGGCACAAATTGTCGCCCTGGACATGCCTACTGCCTTGACGTACGGTGAGCCGAGGGCAAAGGCCTTGAAGATGTGGTCTTCCATGGTGAGACCTCCTGCCAGGATGATGTCCGGGACGTACCTACCACTCTTCCTGAGCTTCTCACAGTATTGACGAGCCATGGAGGCCAGATACACCGTAGGGACTCCCCACTCGTTCATCATCCTCCAGGGGCTCATCCCTGTACCTCCGCCTGAGCCATCAATAGTTACCACATCTATGCCTGCCTCGGAGGAGAACCTCAGGGCCCTTGCAAGGTCGGCTGGACGATAGGAACCGGTCTTGAGGAATACATACCTGGCCCCGGCCTTCCTCAATCTATCTACCTGGGCCTTAAAGTCGCTTATAGCCTGGGACAAGACGTTAGAAATGGTACCTATCCTGGTGTGCCTTTCAAAGCCTCTGATAGCCCCTTTCGCATATGATTCAACAGTAACCGGGTCATCGGGGTCGGGTATTACGATATAACCCCTCCGTTTGAGGAGCCTGGCCTTTTCTATATCAGTAATCTTAACCTCTCCACCTATAGACTTAGCCCCCTGACCCCACTTAATCTCTACGGCGTCTGCCTTGAGCGTATTCATTGCATACTCCAGGACTCCGAGCCTGAAGTCTTCCGTATTGGCCTGCACGCAGAAGAAGCCATATCCGTCTTGTTGCCATTCCTTAAAGATGTTGACCCTGCGCTGGAGTTCGGGACAGTGCGTTACCTTGTTATCCTTAAACGTAGAGTTGACGTCCATCCCGGCAACGTTCTCTCCAATAACCACCCCGGCGCCAGAGATGGCGGTACCTGAGCCTACACCCTCAAAGTGGTTAACCGCTATATTGGTAGAACCCAATCCAGTACACACGATTGGCACCCTTAGTTTGAGGCCCTTATCCCTCCCCAGTCTTGCCTCCAGGTTTACGTTGGTGAATTTCTCAAACCTGGGGTCGGCCGGACCAGTGATGGTACCGGTGAGGTTGAAGTGATGGAAGTCTACGGGATATTCCTTCTGGGCGGCGGTGGTCATCCTGCCGAAGGGAGTGGGGTATATGACCTCCGGCCCCCTGAAGGCCGACTTCCCTATCTCACAGAAGCCCGGACAGCCGTCCAGGCAGATAGTACACATACCACTAGTAGGTGTAACGTCATCGGGCGTGCGGTTCCTGGTACCGGTAGCCAGGGCCCGGTTAGGTCGAGAGATTGCCATATACTTAGCCTCCTTCTAGACGCCGTTCATTTAATTAGTGTGAAGTTTGTAGTCTACTTTTCCGCAAGTTTAACTACAAAGGTACTCGGAGTCAACCCCAAATTATAAAAAGGATACAGGGAACAGGTAACAGCCGACAGGTAAAAACTTTCCCCTGTCTTTCTGTATCCCGTCCCCTGCATCCCGTCCCCAGCCTCCAGTACTCTACAGACAGCAGGCCCTCTCAAGCCCATCCCAGAGGACTTTTCTGGCGTCCAGCATGTACATCGCACCCCTTCTGATACGCTCCTGATTCTCAGAGCTCCTGGTATAGGGTTCAATGGAGTGCCAGATGTTCTCCCCATGCTCCACGTCAAGGGTAATATGTGCAGCGAAGAAGAGGAGGTCAGCCTCTTTGTAGCCTTTTTTCTTCAGACCGTCATAAATGGGCTTGTAGATGAAAGGGACGGTGTATTCTATCCCTGGGCCAAGGGCGCCAAGGGCCTCCACGAAGTGCAGTTCGTTGAGGTGGAAACACCTTTCCACAAAGAGAGAGGTCTCAGGAAGGGGCTTGGTAGTCTCCAGGTTGGCCCCGGCGGCCGTGCAGAACTTCCTGAAGATATTGGCATGTACCAGCTCCAGGTCCATCTCTTTCTGTTCCTCCGCCCTTCCACCGTATTCTTCGTAGAGGTTCTTTATAAGCGGCTCCCTCGCAGGTTCATCAGGGATTATGGATATAACCGCCGCCAGATACCTGGAGAAGTGCTTGGAGTATTGATAGTACTGTTCGGCAAAAATCTTGGGACCTTCCGGCTTAATCTTCCCCTCGCCAAACTTCTTCAGAAAAGAATGGTTCATGGCGGGGTGGGCATGGACCTCTTTCTTCAGGGATTCAACAAACGGACTTCTGACCTTTTCTCCGACAAGTGTCATTAACTTAACCTCCTTTCGCAGGGACACGCCTAAACGTGCACCTGCCAACGATTAACAAAATTAACTACTCATCAAACAATCCATGTAGGGGCACGGCGCGCCGTACCCCTACCGTTAACCACAGCATACCCGTTCCAGGCCATTCCACAGGACTGTCCTGGCGCCCAGGATTTCCATAGCACCCTGCCTTATGAGGGCCTGATTTTCCTTTGTAACCGCATACTCCAGCAGGGCCTCTTTTATGTTGGCGCTGTGTTCTACGTCCATACGCATGTGGAGGGTAAAAAATTCTACATCTTTCTCACTGAGACTGGGCTCTTTCCTGAGTCCCTCGTAGATGGGGTGATATATATAAGGTACGATGGATTCAGTCCCGGGCCCTAAGGCACCCAGGGCCTCCAGGAAATGACCATCCCTGCATACAAAGAGATACTCATGGATAAACAGCCTGGTTTCAGGGAGGGGCTCCGTCCTCTCCACCTCGGCGGCATCCAGGCGGAGGGCCTTCAGGAAACGGCGAAATATGGCGGGATGGGCCCACTCTGAGTTACATTCTCCATACTCCTCATACAAGTTCTTAATAAGATGCGCCCTTGGTCTCTCGTCCGGCATGTTGGCAATTACTGCGGAGACGTACATGGTAAACCACCTGGAATACAGGTAGTATTGCCTTGCAAATATCCTTATCCTATCCAGCGTCAGCTTGCCGCTACTAAATTTCTTGAGGAAGGGGTGGTTAAGGGCAGGGTGCAACCTTATTTCTTCCTCCAGTGATTCCAGGTATTCCCTCGGCCCTGGTACTAAGGTAGTAGTAATCATTGTGTCTATCCTCTCTTCTAGCTATTAGTGTGCCAAATCTTTCTGTGTTTTCTAAGTATCCAATAGATATAGAATTACATCTCTAGCTGACCAAAAGACCGTTCTGAAAGGGGAGTGGGGAAACGAAAATTTTTCTGGGATTCCAAGTTTTTGCAGGATTATGCAGGAAAATCTTTCGTAGGGGCACGGCGCGCCGTGCCCCTACAGTGGGATGGGGCCGTGAGGGGCCCATTCCTTTAGCTTGTTATCTATGGTACGGGAAGATAGCCCTAGTATCCTGGCCGCCTCTGTCTTATTGCCGTGGGTGAGTTCCAGGGTCTTGAGGATAATATCCCTTTCCACGTCCTTCATGGGCATCCCCAGGCGGATTTGAATAAATTCTGGCGTTTTCCCCTTTTCTACCAGGTTAGGGGACAGATATTCAGGCTCAACCACGTTCTTTTTACAAAGGACTACGGCCCTCTCTACCATGTTCTCCAGCTCTCTGACGTTGCCTGGCCAGTGATACCTCTGGAGTAGTTGCATGGCCTCTGGAGAGAAGCCCCGGAGTTTCTTATGGTTCTTACCGGCATATTTTAAGAGGAAGTAGTTGGCCAGCACTGGTATGTCTGCCTTCCTTTCCCTTAGAGGCGGGATGTCCAGTTTGATGACGTTAAGTCTATAATAAAGGTCCTCCCTGAATTTACCTGCCGAGACCTGACCTTCCAGGTCTTTGTTGGTGGCGGCAAGGAGGCGGACGTCCACCTGACGGGTCTCCTCTCCCCCTACCCTCTCAAAAGTACCTGTCTCCGTTACCCTGAGGAGCTTGACCTGGACGTTGGCCCCCATCTCGGAGACCTCGTCCAGGAACAGTGTGCCTCCGTGGGCCAGCTCAAACCTCCCCCTCCTCGTATAAAGCGCACCGGTAAAAGAACCCTTTTCGTGGCCAAATAGCTCACTCTCCAGCACCCCATCGGCCAGGGCCGCGCAGTGTAAGACCACAAAGGGCTTATTTTTCCTCGGGCTATAGGAATGGATGGCACGGGCCACCAGTTCCTTGCCCACCCCCGTCTCCCCGTGTATAAGCACCGTAGCCGTACTGGAGGCAACGTCCCGTATGGTATTAAGGACCCTCTGCATCTCAGGGGTGCTCCCCACCAGTTCTGAAACCCCAGGTTCAGCCTCCAGCCTGCCTTTCAGTTCCTCTGCCTCTTGCAGGCGTTTCCTCTGATGCCACACCTTATCTATGGCAACCTTAAGCTCCTCAAGGTCCAGGGGCTTGGTGAGGTAGTGCTCTGCCCCCTTCTTCACGGCAGACACGGCGTTCTCCACGGAACCGTAGGCAGTCATTACCAGGATGGGTAATAGTTCATCCCTTTTTTTAATCTCTTCCAGCAGGGATAATCCACCCATACCGGGGAGTTTTATGTCCGTAAGGACTATGTCAAAACGCTGATTGTCCAGGAGGGCCAGGGCCTCATAGGCAGAGATGGCCCCGCTGGCCTCGTAACCCTCCCGTTCAAGGAGCCTTACCAGCCCACTAAGGGAGTTCTTGTCATCGTCTACAACTAGGATTTTGGGGGCCGACATCCCTATCTCTCCCCCTGCCTGGAGCGGGTTTTGTGGGGGCGACCCGCTGGGTCGCCCCTACGTATATTGGTAGCCACGGGCAGGGTAATAACAAACTCCGTCCCTTTAGGAGAAGAATTGAAAGAGATAGTCCCACCATGGGCCTGGACTATATTATGGGCCAGAGGTAGTCCTATGCCAGTACCTCCCCCCTTGGTGGTGTAAAAGAGCTCAAAGACCCTCTCCTTTATCTCGTCAGGGATACCCATTCCGGTGTCCCTGATAGAGAGCTTCACAAAATCAGATTCCCGCCAGGCCCTCAGATAGAGATGGCCACCGTCAGGCATGGCCTCCAGGGCATTAAGGAGGAGGTTCAAAAGGGCCTGTTTAAATTTCTCCCTATCCATCATTACCCCCGGGAGGCTGGCCTCTACCGCAAGTTCCACGTCAATCCCACCCAGGTTGGCCTGGGGTTTTATTAACCCCACTAAATCCTCCAGAAGGGGTTTGAGGTCATCGTGCTTGAGGTAAAGCTGTGCCGACCTGGAAAAGCTGAGGCACTGGTTTACCAACTCGTTCAGTCTCTTTATCTCTTCCTTTGCCCTTGATACCAACTCAGCGATGCCAGGTACTTCTCCGCCTGAGGCGGATTGAGCCTTTGAACCCTTTCCGCCTGAGGTGGATTGAACTCTTAATGTTTCCTGCCACCGGGCCAGTTCCTTTTCTATAAGGCACATCTGTATATGAATAGAGTTAAGAGGGTTCTTTATCTCATGGGCCAATTCAGCCGCCAACTGCCCAAGAGTGGCCAGGGTTCTTGTATGCAGGAGTTCCTCCGAGTACCTCTTCTTTTCGCTAATATCCTTAAAGGTTGAGACTATGTATTCCACCTCTCCCCCCTTCCCCTTTATGGGAGAGACCGTTACCTCCACCCACCGCTTACCCCCGTCTCCCCTGTTTATGAGGAGTTCCCTTGAGACTTCCTGGCTTTCCGCCTCAGGCGGATTGGTAGTGGTAGTACCGCCACCTCCTATGACCATCAGTCCAGGACAATGGTTATCCATGAGACATTTCCCGGAAGATGTATGGCACCCAAATACCTCAGGACACTCCTTCCCCCCAATCTCCTGCCACCTCCACCCCGTAATCTCCTCAAAGGCTGGATTCAAGAGGACAATCCGCCGTGTCCTATCCTGGACCATCAGCCCCACCCCTGCGTTCTGCAACACGGCCTGTAACAGTTGCAGGGAGTGGCCCTGCCACCTTTTGTCCCAAGGCTTTGACATGGTATTACTTAAAAAATTATACCCCACTTCCTTGAAGATATGCAACAAAAAGAGTCCTGGGGGCGACCCGCCCTACACCACAAGGGTGCAGGGCAAAGGTGCAGGACAAAGCCCTGTACCTGATTGGTACAGGGGCGGATCGCCCCTACACCATTGAGGTCAAAGGGTTCAAGAAAGCCCCCGTCCGAAGTCCGGTAATCCACCCTTGAAATAAAGCAGTAGAGGTGTTATATTCTGCTAGGGTTTGTCCGTTCCGGGGGACCAGAGACATTTAATGCGCCCG
>MHYW01000019.1 GCA_001828545.1 Planctomycetes bacterium RIFCSPHIGHO2_12_FULL_52_36 | reverse complement strand
CTCCGGATGCCGCCCCATCTCAAGGATGAGGAGGCTTATGCCCTCCACGAAATCCTCCAGGTGGATATTTTTGCGTCTCTCTTCCATTTCCTCTGTCACACAAAAAGGGCAAATATTGATTCTATCTTATAAAATATTTGCATTATTGTCAAATATTTGATATACGCAAACTTTAGGGACTGGGAAAAATGTCAAAATCCAAATGACAAATAAAATCCAAATTCCAAAGAAAACTTTAGGCCAAAAACATTTGGCATTTGAACTTTGGATTTTCCTACTCCCTATCCCCTCCCCCCTACTCCCTGCCCCCTAGTCAGACTGGTATACCCTTGACCTCTCAAAGGCAGCTGGGCCACTCCCCCTGGCCAGTACCCAGCCCACTATTACCAGGGCGGTCTTTTTTATGCCCTCTTTACTGGCCTTTTGGGCAAGCTCTGAGAGGGATGCACGTATTATCTTTTCTTCTTTCCAGGTAGATTTGTAGATGACTGCGGCAGGACAATCTGCACCGTAGAAGGGGAGGAGTTCTTCCACGGCCTTTTTTAATTGCCGGGCACTGAGGAAGAGACATAGGGTCGCCCTGGCCTGGGCCAGGGTCTTGAGGGATTCCTTTTCGGGGACAGGGGTCTTCTCCCCCAGGCGAGTGAGTATCACGGTCTGGGATACCCCAGGGAGGGTGAGCTCCTGTTTGAGGCTGGCCGCCGCCGCCAGGAAGGAACTGACCCCAGGCACTACTGCATAGTCAATGTCCAGGGACTCAAGGGCCTTCATCTGTTCCTGGATAGCACCATACAGGGCGGGGTCTCCCGTATGGAGCCGGGCTACGTCCTCCCCCTTGGCCCTGGCCCTTTTGAAGATTTTTACCTGTTCCTCCAGGCTCATGTTGTGGGTGTTATACTTCTTTGCATCTGGCCTGGCATACTTCAGTATCTCCTTGTTCACCAGACTCCCGGCATAGAGGCAATAACCTGCCTGTCCAAGCAGTCTCTTGCCCTTTAGTGTCAGGAGTTCCGGGTCTCCTGGGCCTGCACCGATAAAGTATACCTTCATTTCTTCCTCCAGGCGGTGTAGAGTTTACCGGCAAGGTCTTGGATACCGTCATAATTTTCTACGCCCTTTAGCCAGTCCTCTGGAATTTTCTTTATACCATTATAACTACCGCTAATGGCCCCTGCCACTGCCGCCGTGGTATCGGAGTCCACACCCCCCTCCACTGCATTAACTACGGTCTTGTAAAAATCATCAGGGCTGTAGAGGAAGCAGAATACGGCACTGGCCACGGTCTCCACTACATACCCTGAGGTTCCGAGGATTTCCAATGCCTTTTCAGGTGTGGCGCCAGAACCAAGGAGTTCCCCTGCCCCTTGCAGGTTCTCCCTCACCTTGCACGGGCCGATGAAGTTAGACGCATCCTTAATGGCGGTGTCTGGGTCTAGTTCATCCCTCACTGACCTGGCCACTAGATAGGCCACTGCCAGGGCGCCCGCTACCGCCTCCGGGTTGTTGTGGGTAATGATTACGGCCTTTCGTACAGCCTCTTTTAGTGCAGGTAGGTCATTGTGGTAAAAAAGCCCTACGGGTGCGATACGCATGGCCCCGCCGTTGCCTGCCGCATACTCCCCAGTGGCCCCGCTTTCCTGCCAGTTATGGCTCTTTTTGAGTCTCCTGATGGCATGGGCAGTTGCACCTCCTATGCCCCTCAGGTCCCCTGAGTCGTACCACCCTATGAACTTCCTGCTTATATCTTCAGGCTCAACCCTGCCTCTTTCAATAAGGCTATGGACGTGGCAGAGGGCCATTAACGTATCGTCCGTATATTGTCCGGGGCCGAGTCCCCTTGAGGGGGAGGGCAAAAAGCCCTTTTCCTTCCATTGTCTTTTTATACTTGCAGGAGACCACCCCTCAAATGGCATCCCCAGGGCATCCCCGATGGCAAGGCCGAGGAGGCAGCCGAGGAATTGGTCTTTGATGGGTTCATTCATTGCATAGCCAGACTGGGGATAGATCCCCAGTCCTATAGCTTTTTCCTTACTATTATTATTGACATATACCCCCTCCCGCTCCCTTTGAGTTCAGAGAGGTTTTGGGTGAGGTAGGAGTCCTTCAATCCCACGTGGGAGGCGAAGAGGGCATGATGGGAGAGGTCCATCTCCTCCAGAAGATTTATCACCTTATCCAGCCTCTTGGCTACCTTCATTAATATTACGGTGTCAAAGCCCTTCAGGATGGGGCGCAACTCCTCCACGTCATCAGGGACGGGGACAATGGCTATCCTCTCGTCTCGCTGGGCGAGGGAGAGGTTGGCGAGGCTGGCGGCGGCGTTAAAGGAGGTTACACCGGGGATGGTGTGAATCTTCTCCTCTGGAATCATATCACGCAGACACCTCAGGAGGTACACGTAGGTGCTGAAGGTCAGGGGGTCTCCAATGGTCAGGAAGGCCACGCTGTTCCCCTTTTCTAGTTCTTCTTTTATGGCCAGGGCGGCCTCTTTCCAGTGGGATTCCAGCTTCTCCTGCTCTTTTACCATTGGGAAGACCTTCTCCACCACCCTGGGCCTATTCCGCAGGCTAAAGCCTGCGGCTACATCGTCGAGGAGGGGTTTGACTATATCAAGGGCCATGCTCTCCTCTTTGATGCCTGCCTTTGGGACGAAGATGACGTCTACCGCCTTGATAATGCGGGCGGCCTTGAGGGTGAGGAGTTCGGGGTCGCCTGGGCCTATGCCTATTCCGTAGAAGTCGCCTATGGGCATGATGACATCAGACTATCCACAGTGTATGTACTGACCGAGCGGTAGGGGCAGGTTTCAAACCTGCCCCTACTCCGAAAGGAATATCATTACGCTCATCCCCTCTGCCTCTGTCTCTGCAAGGGAGGAGAGGTCTAACTCTCGTATACGCTCGTTCTGCAGGGAGAGGTTCTCACATAAATAGACCCTCTTCCCCTTTATGCCTTCCTTACGCAGGTAACGACAGAGGAACCCGGGGCTGACCGTTGAGTCGTTAAGGACTGCGACCGCATCCCGGTTCTTTATGGCCTCTGCCAGCCTGGGCAGTTCTGATTTCCTGCCATGGAGACTGACAAAGTGCGCATCGTTCCAGGGTCTTCCTATGGCGGCGAAGGCCAGTTGTACGGAGCTTATCCCGGGGACTATCTCGCAGTTTTCCTTACCCAGCTTGTTTATTACCAGTTTGGCGTAACTGAAGAACCCAGGGTCCCCGCTCACCAGGACTATGACCTTTTTCCTTGCACTCAGGGAGGCTATTTTACCCAGCAGGGGGAGATAGTTCTTCCCCAGGACAAGTTTCTCTGCCCTTACTTCGGGGAAGAGGCCCAGGAGCCTGCGGCTGCCCACCAGGACGTCTGCCTCCTGTATCCGCTTCAGGGCCTTCAGGGTGATGTAGCCCACGGAGCCAGGCCCGCAACCTACAATGGTTACCTTGTTCCCAATCCCTCTTGCCACTTCTTTGCTCCCTTAGAGAGACCTGCAATACCTAGTTCCATGTCAAAGAGTACGACCCCCACTTCTGTCTTCTTCTGGGGTGGGGGCAATTCATGAATTACCCTTACTGCCTCAGATTCTATCCTGTCAGCCACACGGTCCATAAATTCTAGTTTACCCCTGGACTTGAGTCCCTGCAATATGCCTTCCACCGTCAGAGAATTATCCAGTGTACGCAGGGCTTCCTCCTCCAGTCCTTCTTCTTTTAGTATTTTGTTTATAATATCCATGGCCGGTGCGGACTTCAAGCTGTGGGTATCAAGGTCTCCGCGGAGGAGCTTGGCTAATTTGCCTGGGTGTCCGGCCAGGATTATCCTGCGGAAGCCCCTTTTGGCCGCCTCCACGAGTGTGAACCCCAGGAAATTCCCCATCTCTACCACCTGCTCCTGGGGGAGTTTAAAGTTCCTTCGGCATGCCCTCTCTCCCAGGTTGCCCGGGACAAGGACTGTGGTCTCGTGGCCCAGTGCCCTGGCCACGTCCAGGCAGGCCGTGATGGAATCCTTTAGCGCCTCCTGGGACATGGGCCTTACTATGCCGGTGGTACCAATAATGGAGATGCCCCCGAGGATGCCCAGCCTGGGGTTGAAGGTCTTCCTGGCCAGCTCTTCCCCGCCCGGCACTGAGATGGTAATTTTCAGTCCGCTCCATTTCTTCAGGAGCGGTACGGCGGCAGACTGTATCATGTCTCTTGGTACCGGGTTGATGGCGGCCTGACCCGGAGGGACCCGTAGGCCAGGCTTGGTTACCCTTCCGACCCCCTCTCCTCCGTCAATGAGGATTTTCTCCTTATAAGGTGTAATGTGGGCAAAGACCAGGCACCCGTGGGTTACGTCAGGGTCGCTCCCGGCGTCTTTCCTTACGGCACAGGAGGCGGAGTCCTCGGCAAGAGATTTTTCTAATATCTCCAGGACGAGGGATACACCCGACGGGGTAAGCAGTTCTACCCTGTCGGGGATAATCCCCGTCAGGAGGCCCTGGGTTGCGGCCAGGGTGGCTCCCGCCGCACAACTGCCGGTGGTGTATCCGTATCTCAAGTTATCCATTTGAACTCTTAAATTTACGCAGGCTAAAGCCTGCGGCTACTTGAACTATAGATTTATGCCATCCTCAGGAGGGCGTTCACTATGGCGGCCGCCACCGCACTGCCCCCCTTTGTGCCACGATTGGTGATGTAGGGGATGGACTGCTTTTCAAGTTCTGACTTGGACTCGGCCGCCCCCACAAAGCCTACCGGGATGCCGACTATGAGGGCAGGCCTGGTCCTCCCCTCTTCCACCAGTCTTATGGTCTCCCTCAGTGCCGTAGGGGCATTACCTATGGCTACTATCCCCCCGGAGAGGGCCGGGGCTGAGGCCCTGATGGCCGTTGAGGCGCGGGTCTTCCCCTCCTCCTCGGCCTTCTTCCTTATGTTGGGGCTGGCTACCCGGCAGATGACCTCCCCGCCGAAGGAGGCCAGCCTCTTTCTATCTACACCGGTCTTTACCATGTTCACGTCGGTAAAGACGTTTCTGCCCCTTCTTATGGCCTCCAGGCCGCTAGAGACGGCCTCTGGATGGAATACAAGCGTACCTGCAAAATCGGGGTCTCCTGTGGTATGCACTACCCTCTTTATTACCGGTCTATGGGACTCTGGGAAGGGGGTAAGGTCTAACAGGGTGTCAATAATCCTGAAACTCTCCGTCTCAATTTCATTCGGGTGCAGGACCCTTGACGTCCTTATTGTTCCATCTCCCAAAGTTTCCTCTACCCTTTCTATGACCATCTGGGCGAGCCGCTCGTCTATACCCAGGTGACGGGTGAGGGAGATTTCTGCCTGGGGATACTTCTTGCGGAGGGCGTCCACCTCTTCGGGTATGTCCCTCTGCAGGTGGTTACCTGGGAACAGGAGAAAAGGTACCAGTACCAGCTTATTGGCCCCCTGGATGACGGCCCGCTCCACCGCCTGGGCAAGGTTCGGCTCCTCAAACTGCAGGAAGCAGGGTTCCACTACGTCCCACCTGCCAGCGGCCCTGAGCCAGCGTACTATGCCGTAGAGGTCTTCATTGGCCGCCTTCAGCCGGCTGCCGTGGGCTATTACCAGGACTGCCGTCTTCATATAGATTTACTCCCCCTTCGCCTGCGGCTCAGGGCTTCGGCCTCACCACTACGGGCCTTTATCCTCCCGACATAGGACAAGAGATTCATGGCTAGGGCTGGGTTCTGGGCAAAATGTACGTGTACGTAAGAGGCGAGGACGTTGTCCTTCTGGAGGCCGTCCTGCCCGAGGTTTGCAGGGACGTCCCCCGTGCACTTTTCCAGTCCGTAGGCAAATTTTTGACTGTCTTTTGACACATCAACTAACCTTGACCAGTGAAAGACGTGCCCTCTCAGGGTCTCTCCACGCTTGCAGAGGAGGTTGTCCTCCCTTGCCCGCACGGTGACGTAACCCAGGGCCTGCCTCTTTTTTTCCATCCGGCTGGTCCCACCAAATATACCACACATGTTGTATGGGCGCCCTTCAAAATCTATTAACCTCTCCATGAGGTACATCAGTCCACCACACTCGGCATAAACGACTACGCCCTTCTCAGCGGCCTGCCTTATGGACTCCCGCATAGGGAGGTTGGCCTCTAGTTGGGAGGCATAAAGCTCCGGGAAGCCGCCGCCAATGTAGATTAAATCGGTCTCCCGGGGAAGGGTGTTGTCTCTTAGAGGGCTGAAGGGCAGGAGTTGGGCCCCCAGGGATTGCAGCAGGTCCAGGTTATCCTGGTAGTAGAAGTGGAATGCCTCGTCCCTGGCTATGGCCAGGCGTATGGTATTTGAATGTGTAGGGGCGACCCGGCGGGTCTCCCCTACATCAAACACCCTTGGTCTTTGGGGTGGAATCTCCCTGGTAAGGCTTGCAACCTCCTGCGGCCCCCTTTTACCCAGCCATATAAGCCTTTCCGCCAGGTCTTCGTAGAGATTATGGTTTTCAGAAAATTCCTGGGAGGGGGTCAGGCCCAGGTGCCTCTCAGGTATACGGAGGTCAGTGTCCTTCTCCATGTAGGCCAGGACGGACAGCCCGGCCTGCCCTTCTATGGGTTTCTTTAGATACTCAAGGTGTGTCTTGCTGGCCACGTTATTGAGGATGACGCCGGCAAGCAGGACTTCGGGGTCAAGGAGCTTGTAACCCAGGGCCATAGCGGCCGCACTCTGGCCGAGGCCTTTCGCATCCATGACCAGGATGACAGGCACTCCCAGGAGCTTGGCCAGGTGGGCAGTGCTACCTGTCCCTGTGCCGTCACTATGTCCATCATAAAGCCCCATCACCCCTTCTATCACCGATATATCGGCCTCTCGGGCCGCCCTGGTAAAGAGTTCCAGGCAGGCCTCCGGGCCCATCATCCACGTATCCAGGTTTCTTGAGGGTATACCCGTGGCCATTGTGTGGTGACTGGGGTCAATATAATCGGGTCCCACCTTGAACCCCTGCACCCGTAGGCCCTTTTTCTTGAGGGTGGCCATAAGGGCCAGGGTAATGGTAGTCTTGCCAACCCCGCTATGGGTACCAGCGATAAGTAGAGTGGGGTAAGTAGGCATTTTGTATTGGTTAAAGATGGTTGCCTATCATCACTTTTGAAATACCAAAATATCCTCAACACCAATCTTGCCTTTATCTGCTTTGGATAGACCGTGTTCAATAACATCGGCTACTTTGAAACCTACAGATTTCCCTAAGTCTGCCAGCACAGTTGAGGTATCTATTACCTCTTCTTTTCCATCTATTGTCCAGACATGGTACTTACTAATAACCATTAAGTAGTATTTATTATTTTTTAAGACCCGATAACATTCCTCAAAGGAGAGTTTCATCATCTTTAGATAATTCTGGACTATCTTTGATTTGTGACTCCTACGAGACTGCTCCAGTAATTCTATAAGTCTTGAGCTAGATTCTGGGAGTTCAATAGCAAGATACCTATCTCTGATGAATAGAGGGAGGGACTCATATTTACTCTCCTCCCTATGTTTTGCTTCGTAAAAATCTTTTGTAGATCCCCACATGAGGTCTTCATCTAGGCCAAGTACGAGTATTGATATTTCGTTGTTTCCAATATAGTCCATCGCATCAAAATAAGGGGGTGAGGTAAGTATACCGTCTATAGAGTTGTCCTCTACCACTGACATGTTAGTAGAATCCCCTTTAATTATTTTTGTTTTGCTACCGCTAAAATTTACGTCAAGCACTTCAGCTAACTTTTTTGTAGCGTATAGGGTCAAATATCTATCCTCAACATAGGATTTAAATGAATTGACTATATCCCATGTCCTGCTTTTCTCGGAGTATTCAACAACCTGCTGGCTTAGAAGGATTAAAAATAGTTTCTTAACTTCACCGTCTTTGATTTTCTCAATCTCCTTTTTAAGAAGTAGTATCTTTCCTAGATGGGGTTCTATTTTTTTGCAGGCACTATTGTTGCCTGTATCCTTTCTTAGTTTATCTTTTAACCCTAGTAACTCGTCTTTTATATCTTGTTTGAAGAGAGGCTCATCAATAGATTCAAACAGCTTGATTGCCGCATTACGGACAGTTGTAGTATTTATTCCAAGATTACATTTTACCTCAGCAACCATCTTTCCTATATTTAACACCTCTATACCAATTGCATTTATACCCATCGTCTGTGCATCAGCGATAAATGCCCCGGAACCCGCAAAAGGGTCTAGTATGGTATCGCCCTCTTTGACATTGAGTAAGTTTATCAAGGCACGAGACATTCTTGGGTCTCCTTTCCCTTTATATTTATGGAGATAGTGAAGGAAAGGTTTTCTTAAGTCAGTAGAGGCCCAGTCTACAAAGTCTCCGACATGGTTTTTCCCCAACCCGAAGTGAGGGGAACGATAGTGCCCTATCTTAAGGTGTTCAAGCAATTCATTTGCTCCCTTTTCTATGCCAGCCTCCTTTTCCTTAAAGTAGTCCTTCCAATTTTCACTATTTTTAGGACGGAAAACTGCTGCAGGAAGTTTTTTCACCTCGGTCACATATTCAAAAAGGGTTTGATAGGGAAGAAATCTTACTGCTACTAATTTGTTTTTTCCCGACACCTCTTTTAATAAAATTTGTGTGTAGTGATTGGGATCAATTTTTTTGTTCTCTAACTGCTCACTATGGATTGAGATACCAATCTTATTTAGTAGGTTTAGTACTTCTGAATTGCTTTTGGTCTCAAAAATTACATAAATCTCTCTGAAAAACGTTGCCTTTTTCACTATACTCACTATTTCCCTGACAGGTATTTCCGCTAAGAACCCTTGGCCTTCACCCATATAAACTAATCGGGTAATTAAATGGATGACTTCGTTGTCAAGTAAGTTAAAAGGTTTCTCTCTTACAAGGGATGCAATAGTCTTGACAAATTCCGTTTTTGTGCCCAGTAAACTATCTATCTCCCTTTGGGCAAAATAGACCTCATCCGGGTCTCTTAAATCAAATTTTACTTTTGCTAGGCAAAGCATATTCATTTCTTCAATTCAAAAAGTTTACATGGGTTTATTTTGAATTGTAATT
>MHYW01000018.1 GCA_001828545.1 Planctomycetes bacterium RIFCSPHIGHO2_12_FULL_52_36 | reverse complement strand
GACTACGACGCCTTTGTCAATAATGGCCCTTTTTATACTGGCGTTCTTGCCAATCCTGACCCCTTCCAACACTACGGAGTCAATTATCTCCGAGCCAATCTCTATCCGCACGTCCGGAGAAAGGACAGAGTGTACTACCATTGCCCCACTGATTATACAGCCCGGGGAGACGAGGCTGTCAAGGGCCATCCCCCTCATTCCCCCATTAGACAGTACTGTCTTGACGGGGGGGAATTGTTCCTGGAAGGTACGGATGGGCCAGTCCTTATCATAAAGGTTAAAAAGGGGGTCAACCGCTAAGAGATCCATGTTGGCCTCCCAGTAGGCCTCCAGTGTACCGATGTCCCTCCAGTATTTTATGGGTTTTTTGTTCTCGTCCTCAAAGGGGTAGGCGAAGACCTTATCCCTCCCCACCATAGCAGGGATTACGTCCTTTCCGAAGTCGTGGGAGGTGGGTCTTTTGGCATCCTCTACCACCCTCCTTACGAGGACCTCTGTATTGAATAGGTAGATGCCCATGGAGGCCAGGACCTTATTGGGGTCTGAAGGCATTGGCCTGGGCGTCTTAGGTTTTTCCTGGAAGCCCAGGATACGGTACTGCTCATCCACCTGCAGGACTCCGAAGCGGTGGGCCTCTTCTAAAGGCGCCTCTACGGCGCCTACGGTGAGGTCCGCCTGTTTTTCCATGTGATAGTGTAACATCTTCCGGTAATCCATTTTGTAAACATGGTCCCCCCCAAGGATGAGTACCTTTTCTGGATGTTCCCTCTCCAGGGTGTATATGTTATGGTAGATGGCATCTGCAGTGCCCCTGTACCACTGGTCTGATACCCTCATCTGTGGTGGTATTATCTCTACGTACTCGTCTAGCTGGCAATTGAAGAGATTCCACCAACCCATGCGGATATGGCGGTCCAGGGAGAGAGACTTGTACTGGGTAAGGATTACTACCTTATGGAGCCCCGAGTTCAGACAATTACTGAGGCTGAAATCAACAATCCTGTAGATACCCCCAAAGGGGACGGCCGGTTTGGCCCTATCTTTGGTGAGGGGATAGAGGCGCTGCCCTTCCCCTCCTGCCAGTATCATTACCAGGATACGTTTCAATAGTTCGTTGTTAGTTGCAACCATTTTCTTAAATTCAGTAGCTAGTAGCCGCAGGCTTTAGCCTGCGTTAGAGTCGCAACCTAAAGGTTGCGGCTACCTGACTACTGTCTATTGGCCCTTTCTTTTCTCCAGGATTTCTTTTATCGCCTTCTTCAGTTCGGTCAGGTCTGCGGATTTTACTATGTAGGCATCGGCCGACCACGTCATAAAGTTGTCCTTGAAGCTGGAATAGGCGGTGTTGATAACTATAGGAATCCTGTTGTTCTCTCCCAGGATCTTCCCCATGGCCTCTATGCCATCCATCCCAGGCATGTTTATGTCCAGTACCAGGAGGTCAGGGGGGTTGAGCTTTGCCATGGTCACCGCCTCCCTGCCGTCTCTGGCTATGGAGACACTGTAGCCTTCCGCAGAGAGTTCATTTCTGTAAAGAAGGGCCTGGTTCTTTTCGTCTTCCACTACTAGTATGTTTGTCATGGTCTTATCCTCCCTTTGACTTCTGCCGTAAACACAGCCTAACTCTTGTAGGGGCAATTCATGAATTGCCCCTACCTACTCCGTGATGGGGAGGAGGATTGAGAAGGTGCTACCCCTTCCCTGGACGCTTGAAACCCTGAGCTTCCCATCATGGTCGTCTACAATCTTATGGCTTACCACCAGTCCCACGCCGGTCCCAGAGGTCTTGGTGGTGAAGAAGGGGGTGAATATCTTTTCCATCACCTCCGGGGCCATACCCTGCCCCGTATCCGAGATGTCCGTCCTTATGTACTGTTCTTCCCGAGTAGACTGGACGGTGAGGGTACCACCTTCTTCCATAGATTCTACCGCATTCTTTATAAGGTTCAGAAGTACCTGTTTTATCTGGGCGGGGTCCAGGAAGGTAGGAGGCAGTCCAGGGGAGAAGTTCTTTATCAGGTTTATCCCCCTCTCCCTCAGGTATCCCTCCGTTAGACAACAGGTATCTTCCAATAAGGTGTTTATGTCCACACGGACCTTTCTGGGCTCCTGGGGCTTGCTGAAGTCCTTTATGTTGCCCAATATCTTTTCCAGCCTGCTGACCTCTTCTACTATAATCCTGGCGGCTGTAGCCACGTCCTCCTCTTCTGGTTTGGTCTTTTCTATACTGCGTGCAAAGCCCCCGATGGTCACCAGGGGGTTGCGGATCTCGTGGGCAATATAGGTGGATATCTCGCCCATGGCCACGAGTCGCTCCGAGCGGCAGAGCCTCTCCTGGGTCTCCCTGAGTTGCTCTATCTTTTCTTCCAGGGATTCGCAGGTCTCGGCGTTTTCTATTGCCAGGGCCGCCTGTCCTGCAAAGATGTTTAGCAGGTGGACGTGGTCCTCAGTAATGGGTTCCCTGCTGTAGGGGTTGTCCGCTACTATTACCCCTACGGCCCCCCCTTTTACTACAAGGGGGACGCAGACGAATTCCTTGGAGCCAAGGAATTCCCGGAACTCCCTGGTTACCCTGGGGTCAGTAGCCGCCTCTTTTACTACCTGGGAACGCATCTCTTTGACGCATCTCACCACTATCTCCTCCTCTTTGTTCAGGGGATAGACCAGCAGACGGGTCTTTACGTTGAGCGGTGAGTCCAGTGGTTCCCTCTCCATTACCTCCTTGAGGAGTTCTTCCAGGGTGGGGTATCTGTGGGAGACGTCTTGCCATATCCTGGCGGCCTCTTCTCCGCTGGAGGGGCCTACGGCGGCCTTGCCATAGACTGACCCCTTCTCCTCGTTTACCAGGAACAGGAAGGCCCGGTTAAAGGCCAGGGCCTGTCCGGCCGTAACGCTAGTGAGGATGAGGTTGAGGAGTTTTTCTATGTGAAGCGTCTCGTGGAGGGCCTGCCCCAGTTCCCTGAGGAGGGAGAGCTGCCTGAGCCTCTTTTCCCTCTGTGTGATGTCCCGTGAGAGGACTAGCACGCGGCCCATCTCCCCCTGCTCGTCCCGGATGGGAATGGCGGTATTCTCAATGTATCGTCTCCTGCCATCCTGGACCAGTACCTTTATCTCTCTGTAACGGCCCTCGGCACCCTCAAGGGCCTTGGCTACCGGACAGTAAGCCTCCGTGCATTGAAAGACGTCCTTGCATCTGGCCCTTTTGGGCAGTTCGGCCAGACCCCATACCTTTGGGAGGTTTGCATTGGCCCAGAGGATGTTCATGTTCCTGTCCATGAGGCAGAGGCCTATCCCTAGGACGTCTACAACGTAGTCAAGTTTCTCCTTCTCCTGACGTAGCTGTTCTTCTGCAAGTCTGGCATTGTTATAAAGATTTTTGTATCTTTCTTCAGAGAGCATGATCTTCTCAAAGAGGAGGGTATTCTCCGTTATCATGGCAAGTTGGGGGCATATCTCCTCTAACAGGGGAAATTGGGTCGTAGAGAAATGATGCGGCTCCATGCTGCTGAAATTAACGCTACCTATAACTCTCCCCCTCACCTTCAGGGGATACCCCAGGCGAGACCGTATCCCTGCCTTATAAAAAAGGCCATTGGTACTGTGACTGTCACTCTTAGTATCTTCTACTATGATAGGCTCTCCTGTAAGCAGGATTCGTTCCAGGAGGCTCCCCTTCAAGGGGTAGGGCTTCCCCTCCTCAAGGACATTGATAGTGTTGGTTACAGAGGCCACAAAGGTAATGGCATGGTTATCCCCCTCTATGGGGATAGAGATGCTGACCCTGTCAAAGGCCATTACCTTTTTTAATTCATTTACGACTGAGACGTAAATGTCTCTTAAATTGAGGCTGGAAGAGATTATCCTCTGTATGTTGGAGATTACTTCTTTTCGTGCGGGATATAATTCTACTAATTTCATGGCCATACCCTTAACCTTACGCCTTGTTCGTAGGGCGGCGTTGCCGCCTAAATCAAGTATATTTTACTTTGCTCGTTCCTTCAAGCATTTACTTTTGTGTGTTCGTATAACTGTAGGGGCGATTCATGTTGAAAATCCGCCTCAGGCGGGAATTGCCCCTACGGGGCTAGTTCCTCTACGCCCCCTTTTATACGTAACTCCCATCTATCCCCTGGCCGCATAGAGAGTCGCCACAGTGGGAGGACGGTAGAACCCTGGTACACCTTTTCAAAGCCCGATTCGCTCTGGGATACGGTCATGAGGGGCATCAGCCATAGTTCAGCCTCCTTGTCCCACCCCAGGGATACCCTCAGACCCAGGTGCTCGTCCACCAGAAAGACCTTTTTCTTTTGGGAAAAACTCCCAGAGATGGCGAGATGCCCCACTCTGTCCTCGTCGTCCAGTAAGTAGTACCTCCCCTCTGCCTTCCCTGCCGACATGGAGAGGTTAAATTCTACGCCGAAGTTACACACAATCTCCTTTTTAGAGATATTAGCCAGGCTGTAAGCAATGTTCAGGCTGGGAGTCAGGCCGTCTAAATCCACCTGTTTCCTTATCGATAACGAGTCCCTTTCCCCCTGGATGGTGCAATGGCGATAGAGTTTTAGGCTGACCCCATCTGGTCTTTCCTCAAACCGGCACTGGTAGGGCGCAGTCAAGGAGTCCCCCAGTTGAGGGAGTTTCCCCTGGAGGCAGTCCTCCAGGGCGGCCTGTGGTGGCAAGAGGTGGTCTATCAGCCCCTCCTTAAGGTAGCCATCGTAGTGTAGCCTCTGCTTGAGTTCCTCTTCTACCTGGGGGATGATGTCATGGATGCTCTTAACGTCTCTTACGTGCGTTTGAGGTTTTGCCTCAAGGATCTTTTTGTGATAGGCCTCCTCCCTTCTACTAAGGGTGTTGAGGAGGTTCAGTCCCCTGGGTTTATAGTCCAGCTCATAGAGGTGTCCCCCCCTGTCTGGCTTAAAGTAGGCATTGAGGAGCGGGTTGGTGAGTTTGAACTCCTCACGGGTATCCAGGTCAAAATCCCTGACCTCTACGTGAACCCCTGTGCTGGAGTCGCACAGAGACTCTGCCAGGAGGAGGTGCTGGTAGATGGCACTGCGGAGGTGAGGGAGATACAGTCCCCCAAAGACACCGTGCCAGTAGGAGTCGTTACACTGGGCCTGGTAGAGTTCCTTTTGGGCATCCCCCCTGCCCCCCTTTTCTAAAGGGGGGGAGGGGGGGATTAACTTTTCTAAAGAGGGGACAGGGGGGATTTCTGCCACCTTCTGGCTCACCTCTAGCATCCTGGCATACATCTGATGGGCCTCCGGGTATTTGACCCTGAAGTTTCTCCACGTGCCCCCCTTGAGGAATTGCCTGGCCACAGGCCCCCAGGGCTGGTTGGCTATAGCCCTGGAGACCTCTTCATACTCCATAAGACCCCTGGATGGCAAGGCCCACTCCATCATCTCCCTGTAGGAGGCGTCGGGGAGATAGACCCTGCCCCTGGAGGGGAGTTTCTCCACTGCCTCCCTGAAGGTGGTAGTCCTTATCCAATCCTTATTCCTCCTGAGGGTCTCTAAGAACTGTTCCAGCCAGCCATCTTCATATACGTGCTTATAGGTCTTTGGCCAGCTCCCAAACTTCTCCCCGTCATCCGCATACACCAGGAGGGCATTATCTCTTTGCTGTGCAAACTGGCGGAGGTATTCTATGGTCTTTTCTGGATGCTCAAACGGGATACAGTACCTGAGCCGCTCGCTTCCAGGAAAGATTTTCAGTATCTCGCCCTCGTCCTCGGTGAGGAAGTAACCGTCCAGGTCTTTCTCCTCCAGTCCTGCGTGTCTGAAGTGGGAGTCGTCCACCACCGTGTACTCCACCCCCGCCTCCCTGAGGGAGCTTACCAGGGACTGTTCCCACACCCTCTCTGCCAGCCAGATTCCCTTGGCCTCGGCATCCAGGTGGGTGTTAAGCCACCGGGTATAAGAGCGTATCTGCCCCAGTCTGTCTCTCTTTGGGAGCATTACCAGGATGGGTTCGTAGAATCCGCCCCCGAGGAGTTCTACCTGCCCCTTCCGTACCATGGAATGGATGCCCTCAAAGACCCCGGGCCTGTGGGTTTTTATCCACTCAAGTAGTCCGCCCGAATAATGGAGTACCAGACGTACGTCCGGGTACCTCTCCATGATTTTAAGGAAGGGTTCGTAGGCCCTGGAGCATACCTCTTCAAAGACCCAGTGGAAGTTGCCGACCGGTTGATGGTTATGCAGGGCAAGGATTAGGTTTACGCAGTTCATCTGGTGGCCTTCCTTAAACTCTTAAACTTTTGAACCTTTAAACTCTTTTTCTTTGGTAAAGCTCAACGTACTCTCTGGCACTCTTATCCCAGGACCAGTCCTGGAGCATACCCCGCCTCACGAGCTCGGTCCACTGGGTAGTGTTGCGGTAGGCCTCCAGTGCCCGCTTGATTGTACTAACCATTTCCGGGGTATTACTGGAGTTAAAGGTGAACCCTACTTGCTCGTCCACCGTATCCGCCAGTCCCCCCGTACGCCTTACGATTGGTACCGTGCCATACTTGAGGCTGTAGAGCTGATTGAGGCCGCAGGGCTCAAATTTAGAAGGCATGAGGAACATGTCTGAGCCGGCCTCCATCTCATGGGAGAGGCGGTTATCAAAGCCAATGTTTATTGATGCCTTTTCTGGATACCTGGAGGCCTTGGACTTCAGGGCCTCTTCGTAAGGCTGGTCTCCCTTCCCCAGGAGGACTAGCTCCAGGTCTAGCCCCATTAGCTCCTCCCACCCTTCCAGGAGCAGGTCCACCCCTTTCTGTTCGGCCAACCTCCCTATCCACCCTATTACCGGTACGTCCTCCCTCTCTTTGAGTCCGCACTTCTTCTGGAGGTGTCTCTTGCAGGCCCTTTTCCCCTTCAAGTTCTTCGGGCTGTATCTGGAGGGAATGAGTTTGTCCTTGTCTGGATTCCAGGTGTTGTAGTCCACGCCGTTTACTATCCCGAAGAGGTCTTTGTAACGTTCCTGGAGGATGCCCTCCAGTCCGCGGCCGAACTCCTGGGTCTGTATCTCCTGGGCGTAGCGTCTGCTCACGGTAGTAATAAGGTCGGAGAAGACCAGTCCTGCCTTGAGGACGTTTAGCTTCCCATGGTACTCCAACTGCTTCCAGTTAAAGTAACTCCAGTCCAGTCCTGTCAGGGGCATGTCCTCTTTAGGGAATAGACCCTGGTAGGCCAGGTTGTGGACGGTGAAGACCGTAATGGTATTGCGGAAGGAGGTGTCTCCCTGGTAGATGGTCTTCAAATAGGCCGGGGCCAGGGCGGACTGCCAGTCATTGGCGTGGAGGACGTCCGGAGTCTGGCCCAGGGCCTTAATGGTCTCCAGTACCGCCCTGGAGAAGAATGCAAACCTCTCGCAGTTATCCTTGTAGTCAAGCCCCGTGGCAGGGTCTTTGTAAGGTTCGGCCCTTTCAAAGTACTCTGCGTTTTCAATAAAGTACACTGGTATGCGTGTGTCGGGCACATAGGAGGAGTAGACGCGCCCCATGGAGGTCTTGTTGGGCATGGGCACGGCAATGGTAATCTTGGTAGGAGAGAGGGAGAATTCCTTGCGGTTGACCTGTTTGTAGAGGGGCATAAAGAGGCAGACCTTGTGGCCCAGTTTCGCTACACTCTTGGGTAGTGAGCCCAGGACGTCTCCCAACCCGCCGGTCCTTGCAAATGGTTCTATCTCCGGAGATACATAAACAACATTCATCTTGTTGACTCCTTTAGCGGGGGTACGCCTGAGGCGGATGCCACCCCGGTTGGTTTTATCTGTCTAAGATATTCTGCCGCATTCTCTGGGGGCACGGGGTTGATGTAGAATCCAGTACCCCACTCAAAACCTGCCACCCTGGTGAGTCTGGGGATTATTTCTATGTGCCAGTGGTAATAATCCAGTTCCGGGTGGTCAAAGGGACTGGTGTGGATGATGAAGTTGTACGGAGGTTGCTCAAGACTGCCTTCCAGTTTGGCCAGGGCAGTCCACAGGGTCTCCGCCAGTTCTTCTACCTCAAACTTCTGTATGTTCTCAAAATGGGAGGAATGGTTCTTGGGTAGTATCCACAGTTCAAAAGGGAACCTGGAGGCATAGGGGGCAAAGGTGCAGAAGTAGGTACCGTCTAATACTATTCGGCTGGCAGTAGATATCTCCTGCCTCATCATGTCGCAGAACAGGCATCTTCCCCTGTACTTGTAGAAGGCGAGACTGCCTTCCATTTCCGTGGCCACCACCAGGGGGACGATGGGGGTAACGATGAGCTGGGTATGGGTGTGCTCAAGGCTGGCCCCGGCCACGGCACCCACGTTCTTGAAGAGCATACCGTATATCATCCTCTTGTCCTTCTTCAGGTCAACCAACCTGTCCCTGTAGGTCCAGATTACCTCCTGGATGTAGCGGGGTTCCAGGTCTGTGAGGGAGATGACGTGCTGGGGGCATTCTATTATCACCTCGTGGGCGCCTATACCGTTCATAAGGTCATAAATGCCGTCTCCGCGCTTGCTGAGTTCGCCTTCTATCTTGAGGGCGGGGAATTTGTTTGGCACCACCCTTACCCTCCATCCCCTGGAATTAGGGCTGCTTCCGCGCTCCCTGTAGGCCATAATCTCTGGTGGGGTCTTGTCCTCGTTCCCCGCGCAGAAGGGGCAGAAGTTACCCTTTATAGCGGAGGGAGCGGTGATAAAATCAGAGGGCCTGAGGGCCCTTTCTGTGGCAATGATTACCCATCTCCCAGATACGGGTTCTTTTCTTAGTTCAGGCATAGAGTCTCCTTAGTGTGGAATTCGGAATGTGGAATTAAAACAACTCCGCATTCCGCATTCTGCAATCCGCATTTAGAGTGTTCCGCATTCCGCAATCCCCATTCGGCATTCAACTATACTTGCCAGAATATCCTCTCAAAGTCCCTGGTAGGGGTGGTGAAGGCGAAGGGAAAGTGGTCTGGCAGTCTCTCCGTTACCTGTCCCTCCCGCTCTATCTCTACCAGAAATTCGGCATTTTCTCCAGGGGAAAGGCCAATCTCCCGGAAGGGACATCTGAGTTCCAGCACCTCTACGGCCGCTACTGCCTCCGGTACTATCCTGGGGGTGGTCTCACCTTTCTTGATGACCTCCAGGCCCTTTATGGGTTGTGGCGCTCCGCTCACCTGGAGCCTGACCTCCGCGGGGAGGAGGAAGATTACGGCCAATCGGTCATGTGCCGAAAAACGATTAAGGGCCCCTTCTTCAAAGTCCAGCCGCAGGAGGAAGTTCTCTTCATCAAAGCCAAAATACACCTCTCTAATAATCCCCCCCGAGGCCCTGTGCATTACTGGGGTATCCCTGGAGGCCCTGTAATAACCCGCCGCCACCCACTCAAAGAAACTGCTCACGCGTCCATCCAGCCGCACCTTTAGGAAACCTTTGGGTATGGTGTAGGGTTTCTTCTTGCCGAGTTGAATTATAGGTAGGTCAAGTGCCCTGGGGCTTTCGGATGCGCTAAATTTATATACGTTCTTCAGGTGGGTGCGGAAGAGTCTGTCAAAGACCTCGTCGTAGGCCGAGGAGTGGTCGTCCCCGTACCACCAGTACCAGTCGCTCCCCTCACTGATGTATATGCACTCCTGGGCCAGTTCCTTATGGTTCACGCCCAAGTCCGGCCGCTTCTTCAAGAAGTCCCTGGTCTCCGCCACGTACTCCCAGGCCCGGTTCTTTTCTGCGTGGCCTACCCATGTGGCCAGGTTATGGTTTATCCACGAACCGGCGTAAAGGTCTCGCAAGGTATCCTGAGGGGGATGCCTCTCCAGGTAGTCGCTCACCCTCGTCGTCTCAATCCCTCTTTGT
>MHYW01000017.1 GCA_001828545.1 Planctomycetes bacterium RIFCSPHIGHO2_12_FULL_52_36 | reverse complement strand
TTTGAACTAACCTCAATTTTACATCAGGTCTTTGTCTTTTCTAATTTTTAGTATCTTGTTCTTTAAGTCAAAGAGGTCCTCTTTGACAACTTTCCAGGTTCTTTTTAAACTTACCCCAAAATATTCATGAATAAGAATGTCTCTAAGTCCTGCAATCTTTTTCCAAGGGATTTCTGGATATTTTTCTTTAAACTCTTGAGGAATATTCTTTACGGCCTCACCTATGATTTCTAATCGTCTTAAAACAGCGTCCTGGACTTGTATGTTTTTGTAAAATATTTCTTCACTGATTGGTTTTGTATATTCCTCTATCTTCTCAATGCTTTCTAAGATATCTTCTACATAGACCTTTATTTCCCTCTTCATAAGAGTACCACTTGTTCGTCTAGTATCCTCTTCCTGAGAAGTGGTTTAATAGTGTTGTATTCAACAAGGTCAACCTTTCTTCCTAACGCTTCTTCAAGCTCCAGCTTAATCCCTACAAAGTCAAGTAGACTAATGTCTTCCTCAATCTCCACTAATATATCAATATCACTATCCTCTTTAACCTCTCCCCGCACGCACGAACCAAATAAACCTGCCCTCTTAACCCCATAACATTGTAAGATGGGGAGGATCTTCTGCTCTATCTCTCTAATGGATATTTTCATAGGTTTATTAGTAAAGTAGGGTGCGTTTTAATGCACCCTACAAAATTCACTACGACTTGGCGAGTTTTGATTCTTGCAGGAGCCAGAGGAGGATAATGCCAATTATTACTACTGCCTGGGTCAGGATGATGCACCTTATCCATATCCCTAGGCATTGGCGGAGGTAGTTAAGGAAACTAGGCTCCTTGATACCACCTATCTGTGCGAAGGCATAAATGGAGATGGCGACTATCAGGATACTCATTACGCTTACTACTACTATCCTGAATACCTTTTTTACAATTGGACCTCGTTCTAGTTCCTCCCCCCCAAAGAACTCTTCTTCCGGAGGGGGATAGACCTCCTCAAACCCACCCTCTCTTGGTGCTTCTTCAAAGCCCACCTCCGTTGGAGGGGTAGAGGGTTGTCCTGCGAAGAGTTCTTCCGGTGTAGGGAGTGTCCCTGCTATTACGCCCCGCTCTTGTCCACAATTAATACAGGCAAGGGCCTCTTCTTCGTTACCTGCCCCGCATTCGCATTTCCACATGGGTGGTCCTTTCAGTGGCCAGATGTCAGTTTTCAGTCCTCAGTCTTCGGTTTTCAGACAACTGACAACTCATTATAAACCTTTTGCCAGGAATTTTTCCAGGCGGTCCATCCCTTCCTCTATGGTGGCCATATCTGTGGCGAAGGATATACGGACGTGGTTGTCGTCGCCAAAACAGGCCCCCGGGACAAAAGCCACCCCCGCCTCCTCAATAAGGAGGTCTACCAGTTCAAAGGAGTTCTTGACCTCTTTACCGGCAATCTTTCTAGAGTAGAGTCCGGAGACCCTTGGGAAGACGTAGAATGCTCCTCCCGGCAACTGGCAGGTTATGCCAGGAATCCTGCTCAGCCTATCCACAATGTACAGTCTCCTACTGTCGTATTCTTTTAGCATCTGGTCTATGGACCCCTGGTTGCCCCTGAGGGCCTCAAGCCCAGCCATCTGGGCAACGGAGTTGGGGCAACTAGTGGTGTGGTCCTGCACCTTTATGGCCCCACGGATTATAATTTCTAGTCCAGCCGCATAACCCAATCTCCACCCTGTCATGGCGTAGGACTTGGAGAAGCCGTTTACCGTTATCACCTTAGGATAGTATTCTTCCGCCAGGGCGGCCGGGCTGTGGTGTCTCATCCCGTAATACGTAATCTTTTCGTATACCTCGTCCGATATAATAAATAATCCCTTCCGTACGGCCAGGTCTACTAATTCCCTGAACTCTGTCTCTGTGTACACGGCACCTGTGGGGTTACATGGACTATTGAGGATGAGGAGCCTGGAGCGCGGGGTAATGGCCTTATCCAGTTCATCCGGGGTGAGTTTAAAACCTGTTACGTCATTGGTGGGGACGAGTACCGGGGTGGCCCCCGCCAGCCTGACCTGTTCCGGATAGCTTACCCAGTAAGGGGAGGGGATGATTACCTCCTGGCCTTTCTCACAGAGGGCGAGGATTATGTTCTGGATGGCCTGTTTGGCACCTGCCGAGACAATGATTTGTAAGGGCGAGTATTTGAGATGGTTATCCCTCCAGAGCTTTTCGCAGATGGCCTCTCTCAGTTCTGGGGTTCCAGCGGTGGGGGTATATTTGGTAAAGCCTTCTTCTATGGCCCTTATGGCGGCCTGCTTGATGTGAGGAGGGGTGTCAAAGTCTGGCTCACCCATGCCAAAGCCCAGCACCTTTATCCCCTTCTGGGCCATCTGCTTCACCCTGGTACTAACTTGTATAGTGCCAGAGTCCTGGAGTTCTTCAATCAGCCTGGACAGCATCTCTCTCCCCTTCTATCTAAAGATATTCACGGAGTTTACCAAATCCTCAAAAGACTGTCAATCCCTTTCGGTCTGAACTCGTAGAGTATATATGTATTTGCTATAGACATAGGTAATACTAATGTGAGGGGGAGGTCTCCCCTCGTGCCAGAGGTATATCCGCCTCAGGCAGAGTTACCACCCCCTCAAAAAAAACAAGGGTTCAAGCGTTTAAGGGGTTAAAAGTTCAAAGGGTTTAAGTTGTAGGGGCAGGGCTTGCCCCTGCCCTGTACCAGAACGGTACAGGGCCTGCCCGACCCTACTTACAAAGGGAGTCTTTGTAGCGTGCGAGTTTATCTCGCACATTATACGTGCCAGGCAAGTTGGCACGCTACATTAAAACGTACCATTTGTAGGGGCGTATTGCAATACGCCCCTACGTCCTCAGATAACTGTCCTTGACACCTCTTGCTTGCTTCTATTAGAATCTCCATTTGTTAGCTTACAAACAATTTAGGTGGCAAGGCACTTCTAATAAAGGTGCACACCCTATGGGTAAGAGAATAAGAGTAGTCATAGTAGAATCACCTACTAAGGCGAAGACCATAAATAAGTTTTTGGGGTCTGAGTACAAGGTGTGTTCTTCAAAGGGGCACGTCAGGGATTTGCCTGAGGGCAAGCTGGCTGTGGACGTAGAGAAGGGTTTTGAACCACAGTATCAGATTATCCCCAGGCAAAAAGAGGTGGTGAAGGCCTTAAAGAAGGAGACGGAGAAGGCGGAACAGGTGTACCTTGCCCCCGATGAGGACAGGGAGGGGGAGGCAATTGCCTGGCACCTCTGTCATGCCCTGGAGCTACCGGAGGATAAGGTAAAGAGGGTGGTCTTCCATGAGATTACCCCGAAGGCCATTGAGAGGGCCTTCCAGAACCCAGGTATCATTGACATGAACAAGGTAAATGCCCAGCAGGCCAGGAGGATTCTGGACCGCCTGGTGGGCTATCAGCTAAGCCCCTTGTTATGGGAAAAGGTGGCCAGAGGGCTCAGTGCCGGGAGGGTGCAGTCGGTAGCCGTCAGACTCCTGGTGGAGAGAGAGAAAGAGGTACAGTCCTTCCAGCCCAAGGAGTACTGGGAAATCACTGCCCGGCTCAGACCCAAAGGTTCCAGAGAAAATGAATTTCTGGCCAAACTATGGAAAGAAGACGAGAAAGAGGTAGCCCTTCACAAGGAGGCCGAGGCCAATAGGTTAGTCGCACTCCTTAAGAAATCCAGGTTTGTGATCAGTGCCGTGAATAAACAGAGGCGGCGCAATACCTCTCCACCACCCTTTATCACCAGCCAGTTACAACAGCAGGGCTCTATACAACTCCGCTTTAGTGCCAAGAAGACCATGCTCCTTGCCCAGCAACTCTACGAGGGTGTGGAACTGCCAGAGGGTCCGGTGGGACTCATCACCTACATGAGGACCGATTCCTACCACATCGCCCAGGAGGCCCTTGAGGCCGTCAGAAATCTCATCCCCAAAAAGTTTGGTAAAGAATATCTGCCGCCGGAACCCAACCATTTTCCCTCCAGAAAGGGCGCCCAGGAGGCCCACGAGGCCATACGCCCTACCTACGTGGAACGGACACCGGAGGAGGTCAAACCCTATCTCACGGAAGACCAGTACAGACTCTACGAGCTTATCTGGGGGCGTTTCGTGGCCTGCCAGATGATGCCCGCACTGTATGACCTTACAGAGGTGCAAATAACGGCTGGCAATTGCCTCTTCAGGGCCAAGGGCCGGGTGTTGGTCTTCCCAGGACATACCCTGCTCACCGGTTCTATGGAGGAAGAGGCCCTTCCTGAATTAAAGGAAGGGGGGGAGCTAGAACTACTGAAGTTAGAACCCAGCCAGCACTTCACTGAGCCTCCCCCAAGGTACACCGAGGCTACCCTGATAAAGACCCTGGAAAAGAAAGGCATAGGCAGGCCCAGCACCTATGCCCCCATCATCTCCACTATCCAGGACAGGGGTTATGTAAAGAAGGAAAAAAGCACCCTCATCCCGACCGAACTGGGAATCCTGGTAACGGACAAACTCGTTCAACACTTTCCCAGGATTATGGACGTGGAATTCACCTCCTCTATGGAAGAGGGGCTGGACAAGATTGAAGAGGCCAAGGCCGATTGGGTGGGTGTCCTGCAGGAATTCTACGACCCATTCCGGGGAGAGCTGGAGAAGGCTACGAAGGAGATGCGGAGGGAAGAGGGCAACCTCCCCTGTAAGCTCTGTGGTTCTCCCACGGTGGTCCGCTGGAGCAAGACAGAGAAGTTCCTGGGATGCTCCACTTATCCGAAGTGTAAATTCACTATGCCACTTTCACCCTCGGGAGAGGCCCTGCCACCAGGCCAACCGCCCGCGGAGGTTCCCCCGTGTGAAAAGTGCGGGAGCCCCATGTCTATAAAAAGGGGGCGATACGGGAACTTCCTGGGTTGTACTGCTTATCCAGAGTGTAAGAACACCAGTCCCCTCACTACAGACGAACTGCCTGTGGAGGTTCCCCCGTGTGAAAAATGCGGGAGCCCCATGGCCATAAAAGGGGGGCGCTACGGGAACTTCCTGGGTTGTACTGCTTATCCAGAGTGTAAGAACACCAGGCCCCTCACTACTAAGGACCAACCGCCTGTGGAGGTCCCACCTTGTGACAAATGCGGGAGCCCCATGGCTATAAAAAGGGGGCGCTACGGGAATTTCCTGGGCTGTACCGCCTACCCAAAATGTAAGAATATCAAACCCCTCGCCACCGGGGTGAAGTGCCCCCAGGAGGGTTGTGATGGAGAGTTAGTGCAGAAACAATCCAAGAATGGCAGAAAGTTCTTTGGCTGCAGTAAATACCCTCAGTGTAAGTACGCCACTTCTAAGCTGCCCGAAAGACCTCCGGTCCCGGAAACGACCGCAAGTTAGGGGGGAGGGAGTAGGGAGGGAAAAGAATTGGAAATTGTAAGTTGTAAATTAGAAATTTTAAAATTTCCAATTTCTAATTTCCAATGTTTTCAGGGGTAGGGAGTAGGGGGTAGAGAAGAATTGCATTGTAAATTGGAAATTGCAAATCTTAAAATTTACATTTTACAATAGTCCATCACCTACTTCTGAATTCTTACTGCCTGCTGTTTACCGGAGGATAATTGGGTGCGGGTGTTAGTGATTGGGAATGGGGGGAGGGAACATTGCCTGGCATGGAAGATTGCCCAGTCCCCCAGATTAAAGAAGCTCTACTGTACCCCGGGGAACCCGGGTATCTCATCTGTGGCAGATTGTGTGGACATTGCCTCAGAGGACACAGAATCCCTCTGTAACTTCGCCCGGAAAGAGAAAATAGACCTTACCGTGGTTGGCCCCGAGGGTCCCCTGGTAGCAGGGCTGGTAGACCGTTTCCAGGCCAACGGACTCCGGGCCTTTGGCCCCACCAAGAAGGCGGCCCTCCTGGAGGGGAGCAAGGTCTTCTCCAAAAACCTTATGAGGAAGTACGGCATCCCCACTGCCGAGTTCCGTATATTCAGCGAACTTGTACCGGCCAGGAGGTACATAGAATCCATAAATGGCCCTGTGGTGGTAAAAGTGGATGGGCTGGCGGGAGGAAAGGGTTCCTTTGTGTGCAAGAATACCGGAGAGGCACTGAAGACCGTTGAGGAAATAATGGAGGAGAGGGCCTTTGGGCCAGCAGGGGAGAGGGTAGTGGTGGAAGAGTATCTGGAAGGGGAGGAGGTCTCCGTCCTGGCCCTGACTGACGGCAAGACCATTGTGCCCCTTGAACCCGTCCAGGACCACAAGGCCCTGTATGATGGAGATAAGGGGCCTAACACGGGAGGTATGGGGGCCTACACCCCCGTCCCCCTGTTCAATGCTGGACTCGCAAGCAGGGTAGAAAAAGAGATACTTGTACCCACAGTACATGCCATGAAGAGGGAGGGGAGGTCCTACAAGGGCGTCCTCTATGTAGGACTGATGGTCACGAATACCGGCCCGCGGGTGCTGGAGTACAACGTCAGGTTTGGAGACCCCGAGACCCAGCCCTTGCTCATGAGGTTGGATGGGGACTTACTGGGCCTCCTCCTTGCTACCGTTGAAGACAGACTGGAAGAGGCAGAGTTTAGTTGGGACCCGAGGGTGGCCCTCTGTGTAGTCATGACTTCAGCGGGCTACCCAGGTAACTACGAAAAAGGAAGAGAGATAAAGGGGTTTGAGACCCTGTCGGGGAGGGAAGACCTCATGGTCTTCCATGCCGGTACCACCCTCAAGCAGAAGAAGGTAGTTACAGCGGGTGGAAGGGTATTGGGCGTTACTGCCCTTGGGAAGGACCTGCAGGAGGCCCAGAAGAAGGCCTACGAGGCCGCTGGGAAGATTAGTTTTGATGGGGCCTACTATCGTAAGGATATAGGATGGCGGGCCCTGCGAAGACTGCAAAAGATACCCTAAATGAGATTCTTCGTTTTGCTCAGAATGACAATCGTTCGCTCTGTCACCCTGAGCGTAGCGAAGGGTCTGGTTTCTTGCCCCCTTGAAAACAAAGTAAAATTGTATTAGACTTTTTGCAGACATTGGGTTGAACAGTAGCCAGTAGCTAGTATCAGCACGCAGGAACAATGTTTTTCCCTGTCTACTTGCTACTGACTACTGTCTACTATCTTTTCCGGTGGCGGGGTAGCTCAGTGGTAGAGCAGCGGACTCATAAGCCGCTGGTCGGAGGTTCGATCCCTCTCCCCGCTACCATTTCTTTCCTCCCTGGTAGGGGCACGTTGCAACGTGCCCCTACTGCGTAACCTAAAGTCACGCCTTAGGCGGATCCGCCTCTGGCGGAGTTGTGGCTACCTCCCTGTCCTTTGTGGTGAGTAGGGGCGACCCGCCGGGTCGCCCCTACAAACCCCCTACTCCCTACTATTTTCGTCCCCGGTTGGGCGGGGGAACCCCGCCCCTACTCCCTACCCTAGACTCCACACATTTTATTTTCTTTCTTATTGAAAAAGGAAGCATTTCTATTTATTATGCTGTCAATAGGTGCGGGGGCATAAGCCTTAATCCTGATGGCAGGTAACGGCTGCAGGGGAGAGTATGAGACCTGAAATCGGCGAGAAGGAGATAGCCCTACGAAAGTGCTATACGGAATTGACGGAGGAAGACGTAACCCTACTCCGTGAAGTGCGCCCCATCGTTATTGCCCACCTGGACGAATTGGTAGAGGCCTTTTATTCCCACCTCCTGCGGTTTGAAGAGACCAAAAAAATCCTCAAGGACGAGGCCACAGTGAACAGGCTTAAGGAGGCACAAAAACATTACCTCACCAGCCTATTTTCTGGTGAGTATGGACCAGAATATGTAGAGAGTCGGATGCGTATAGGGGAAATCCACTATAAGATTGGGCTGGGCATCAAGTGGTACCTGGGGGCCGTCCACCGCTACGAATGGCTCCTTGTAGGGTTAATCCGCAGAAACAGTCAGATGGATACAGACAAACTGCTAAAGACAGGAAGGGCCATCTGCTCTATCCTCTATTTTGATACCCAGTGGGCCCTGGAAGCCTATGAACTGGCCTATACAGGGGAGCTAAGAGAGGGGCTGGAGGAACTCAAGACTCGTGCCCACCAGCAGGCAGTCGTAGCCGAACTCGGTCAACGTGCACTGGCCGACACCGAACTTCCCGTCCTGATGAACGAAGTAGTCACCCGCACCGCAGAAACCCTGAGGGTAGAATACTGCAAGGTACTGGAACTCCTTCCTGATACCGCTACCCTGCTGTTACGGGCAGGTGTGGGCTGGAAGGAGGGGTATGTGGGGCATGCCACGGTGGGTACGGAGACTAATTCACAGGCCGGCTATACCCTGTTTTCTAGCAGGCCGGTGGTTGTAGAAGACCTTCGCACAGAAAAGAGGTTCACCGGGCCACCACTACTCCACGACCACGGGGTGATTAGTGGCATGAGCGTTATTATACACGGGAAGGAGCGTCCTTTTGGTGTCCTGGGTGCACACACTACCAGCCGGCGTACGTTCACGAGAGACGATATTAACTTCCTTCAATCCGTTGCCAACGTACTTGCCATGGCGATTGAACGGAAGCGGGTGGAGGAAGGACTTCAGCAGAGTCTAAAGGACTTGCGAAGGAGCACAGAGGAACTCCAGATAGACCGTCAGGCCTTTGAAAACCTCAATGAGTGCGTCCTCCTTACAGACCTTGAGAGGAAGATAATCAGGGTGAACCCCATCTGCCTCCAGATAACTGGTTACACACCAGAGGAACTCATTGGTCAGACGCCGAAACTCCTTGGCAGTAGGGAGACACCGCCCTATGTCTTTGCAGAGATAGGCACCGGTCTCGTCAAAAAGGGGAGATGGTCCGGGGAGGTGGTGAACAGGCGTAAGGATGGTACACCCTGGAATTGCTATCTTGACATCAGTACCTTCAAAGACCTGGATGGTATCCCCAGGGGCTATATAGGTCTCATGAGGGATATTACGGAGGAAAAGAGGAGGGTGGAACTACTGGGGCGTCATGCCAGGGACATGGAGACGCTCCACCGCCGCATCCAGGGGCAGTTTGAGGAGACTATATATATGTTTGCCATGGCCTGTGCAGAAAAGGACGAGGTAACGGGGGACCATGTCCGTAGAATCAGGGAGTACTCCACTACAATTGCCAGGGAGCTTGGGCTTACAGAGGAATTGGCCAATGAGATAGGCGTATCCAGTATCCTGCACGATGTGGGCAAGATAAACACCCCCGAAAGCATTCTCAGAAAACCAGGCCCACTAACCCCAGAGGAGCGGGAGGTGATGAAGGGCCATTCTCTGGCCGGTGCAAACATACTCTTCGGGGAGTCCTTCCAGGTAGCCAAAAACATTGCCCTCCACCACCACGAAAATTGGGATGGCACGGGTTATCCAAAGGGGCTTAAAGGGGCAGAAATCCCCATAGAGGCCAGGATAGCCAAGTTGGCCGACGTCTTTGACGCCCTCACCTCCAGGCGTCCCTATAAACCTGCCTGGAGTGAGGAACAGGCCGTGCAGGAGATTAGGGCTATGAAGGGCAAGGAACTCTGCCCCATGGCAGTGGAGGCCTTTGAGAGGGCCTACCAGAAGGGGGTAATATCAGAGATAAGGCGGAAGTACAGTAGCCAGTAGCTAGTAGCCAGTAGTCAGGGAAAAAATTCAACCCTAGCTACTAGCTACTGACTACTAGCTACTAGTCATTGAATTATTCCCAGCCAATCCCTCATCAAGAACATCACCCTGCCTATGAGGAGGGACATACGGCCCATGACGGTGTAGCCGAAAGAGGCGCCGAAGGAGACCATCAGGAACCAGATACCTATCCTGGAGATTACCCCCACCGGGCCTTTGTGCTCTACAGAGAAGAAGAAATAGATGAGGACAGAGGTGACCCCCAGGAGGATGAGCAGGGTGTTGATACTGGCCAGGACGGTCTCGCCACCGTAAAACACGGGGTGCATGGAGGGCTCAAGCTGTTTGAGGATGAAGGAGTGGATGAGGTTGGGGATGGTTATCCCGGCTCCCAGTCCCACCACGAAGGCAAAGCTCCATCGGCTCAGCCAGGTCAGCACCCTCGTGAACCTGAGTATCATGAAGATGCCAAGGAACATGGGGACAAGCAACAGGTACTGGGCCTGCCTTCCCGTAAAAATGGGGACGAGGAGGGGGTCGTAGAGGTCGGGTTTCAGGGCATTAAACCAGGTGATGATGACCGTATAGCCCAGGGCTACCCCTACATACAGGTTTTCCACTACCTTAAAGGCAGGGTTATCCTTGTAGAGGAAACTGTACACGGCCAGGGTGAGGCCTGCGGCAATCATTATCCCAAAGCCTTCCCAGCTAAGACCCAACTTCCCCAGCAGGAAAAAGAGGAGGTTCACCAGGGCAAAGAGGCCGAGGGTGCCGACGAGGAGCCAGAAGTCAAAACTCCTATTATTTATTCTTATCATCTCTTTGAGACCTTTGCAAAAGTCTAGCTTTTTCCGTTCTAGTGCTGTTTTTCCCTCCCCCTTGAGGGGGGAGGGAAGGGTGGGGGTGAACACACCCCTTAATACCCTTTTCCCCCTCTTTTAAGAGGGGGCAGGGGGTGTGTTAGAGGGGGAAAATCACCCTCCCCCTACCCCCTCCCCTCAAGGGAGGGGGAAATCTAACGATGCCTATGCACTTTTTCATATCTCTCCTTTCCGCCTGGGGCGGACAGGTATTTTTATCATCTCCGTGGTCTCCTCTGTGTCCTGAAACTGCCGCTGACGAAGAAGGCTACGTTTCCAAAGAGGACGAAGAGGATTACCAGACAGTGGGTCACGCTCTGGGGTCGCATACCCTCAAAGGCCTGGGCCTTGCGTTCCACCAGTACCTCGTACTCTGCCGCCCCTTTTAGTCCTGCCATGAGGCCATTTATCTGGCGGCTGTCCAGAAAGGGGTACATCTCCGGACCGATGACTGCCGTACAGCCGGCCCCCATCTCAAACTGGTATTTCTCCTTGCCGAAGGCGATCCAGGTCTCTATCGTAACCCCGGCCGCCAGGTCAACCAGGTAGTCTATGTCCCTGAGGCTCTCTACTCCTTGTAGTGCCGGCAGGGTAGTGGTATCGTTCCCATAAAAGTCTTTCAAGAAGGCGGTGTGTATGTCTTCCCCCATATTGATGACCAATGAGGCCCCTCCTGGTTTGTAGCCCAGGAAGACGTAGTCCTCTTTGTATTTCCTCTGATAAATAGAGGCGGTGGAGTTCAGGGCCTGCTCGGCCAGTCCTGTCCCCCCGGGGTTATGGGTCATGCCAATCACCTTTACCCCCCTCCGGAAGCAATGGTGGAGGAGGGCGAGGGCCATGGGCTGGAGTTCTTCCTTGCTTGAGGGGTCGTAATCAAAGGAGAGGAGGAAATGGGCGCCTGGCGGCAGGGATTCTATCTTGTCAAATATCTTCTGTACGGGCGGGGTGGCCGGTACGGGCAGGCTGAAATCTACGAGCAGGGACCCGATGACCGCCAGGGCCACTGCCGCAAAGATTATACGCCTGTCTATATTAAGGAACCTTTCCATTAAGCCCTTGAACCTTTTCCGCCTGAGGCGGATTGCAAATTTATGTAGCCGCAACCTTTAGGTTGCGTGGTTGTTCGCAGGCTAAAGCCTGCGGCTACCTGCTGGCCGCCTGAGGCGGATTGAACTTTTGAACTCTTAAACTTTTGAACCTAGACCTCTACAAAAGTAGCAACCTAAATTCCCTCCCCCTTGATGGGGGAGGGTAGGTTGAAAATCCGCCTCAGGCGGGGTGGGGGTGAATATCACCCTCCCCCTTCCCCCTCCCATCTAGGGAGGGGAAAACTAAAGGCATAGAAGCCTTTAGCAGAGGTCTTGAACCATATGTTTTAGTCTCCTCCTCCCAGATACTGCCTTTCTACCCCAAAGATAATCTTGATAGAGGTAGCAATGGCACCCAGGCTAACGCCCAGGAGTATCCCCCGCTTGGCGGCCAGATTTGGCACGCCCATAATCCAATCTGCCGCCACTGGGATGTACGGGGAGATGAGGGTCCCGACGGGTACCCTTCCCAGCATGACGATAATGGCGGCTATCAGGAGTACGGTGGATTCTACCGTCCTGGCCCTGAAGGTCCTGTAGGCCGCAGAGGCCATAAAAAAGGCGAGGATGGAGAAGATGGTGGCACCGGCAGGTACCTGGACGTAAAGGAAGAGCCAGTCAAACATGGTGTCTTCCTTTTTATCATGCCAGAAGGCCTCCCCGCCATTATAGAGGCCAAAGGCGATGGTGATACCCGCACCCAGGAAGACGAAGATACTGTAACCCCACCCTGCTGCCTTTCTACGGATACGGGTCCAGTGGAGGTGGAAGAGGCTGTATATCCCGATGAACACGGCGAAGCCTGCTATTATCCTGTCCCAACGGGTCATGAGTTCCAGGAATGCCTTGGAGTGGGGATGCGGGACGAAGTACTGAAAGGCCATAAGCACCCCGACGGTAAAGGCTATGGCCAGAGGTACGGTTCTGCGTAAAAAGGACAAGTTATGCCTCCTGTGTCAGAATGCCCGAAAGACCTGACTGACGAACCCTATGCCAAAACTGGAGAGGGCCGTCCCGAAGAAGAGGATGACGATGATAGCCGCCTTGCCCAGGTCCTGTGCCCTGAGACTCCCTAACAGCATTGGCTCCCTGGAGAGATAGGCACTGGCGGCGTACAGCTCTTCTCCCATAAGGGTGTAGTCGCAGGTGGTGATAAAAAAGGGGAGCTGGGTATAGGAGTCAGTGCCTGCTATCTGGATGGCCCCCGTGGAGGCCCCCGTCTCGGCCAGGATGAGGCTCTCGGCATAGAAGTAGCCCATGAAGAAGTTGGCCGCCGGTCTCTCCCTGGCCATGATGCCGCCGACCGCCGCCACGTAGGGGAACTGCTCGGAGGCCACCATTACCACGTTATCCTGGTTATAGGCGTCCGGACGCCCGGCCTCCAGATAGGCCTCTTTGACCACCTCCTGGCTGACTGAGAGGACGATAGGGTCGTTGTTCACCACCTTGAGCACGGCATCGTACTCTGCTATGCGGTAGGCTATACGGCTCAGGATGTTCACGGAGGCCATGGTGGAGATACTGCCCATGCCGGTGAGACCATGGACAAAGAGCACTGGCCTGCCCATCTCCGTGGCCCTGCCCAGGGCCTCGTCCACCGCATCCAGCCCGCTTATCTTCCGCAGGAAGATATTAGGGTTCCTCCTGGCATGGATTATAAAGAATAGCACCGCCCCCGAGAAGGCTATCATGATTATAAAGTTGTTTAACTTGGCGGTATTGAACCAGTTCCCCCTGGCCCTGCCTGACACTACCTTCTCTACTGGAATAAACTCCTCCCCCCTGGCCATGGCCAGCT
>MHYW01000016.1:9151-16301 GCA_001828545.1 Planctomycetes bacterium RIFCSPHIGHO2_12_FULL_52_36 | reverse complement strand
CGATGGGACTGTGGACTGGCAGAAGGTCTATGGGGGAGCTAATTGGGACAGGGCCTATTCCATCCAGCAGACTAGCGATGGTGGATACGTAGTGGCCGGCGAGACAAGCTCCTTCGGTGCTGGAAGGCCTGACTTCTGGGTCTTGAAGCTCAGACATTATGGGACAGTGGAGTGGCAGAAGACCTATGGTGGAACAGATCAAGACGAGGCCCATTCCATCCAACAAACTAGCGACGGAGGATACATAGTGGCTGGTAGTACATGGTCCTTCGGTGCTGGAGGGGAGGATATTTGGGTATTGAAACTGAAGGCTGATGGGACTGTAGAGTGGCAGAAGACCTATGGGGGAGGCAATTGGGACGGCGCCTACTCCGTCCACGAGACCAGCGATGGTGGATATATAGTGGCTGGCGATACAAGCTCCTTCGGTACCGGAGGGCCTGCCGTCTGGGTCCTGAAGCTCGGGCCTGATGGGACTGTGGAGTGGCAGAAGGCCTATGGGGGAGATGATTTGGACAGGGCCTATTCTGTCCACGAGACCAACGATGGGGGGTATGTAGTGGCTGGTAGGAGGACGATGTCCCTCGGTGCTGGAGGTGAGAAGATTCCTGACATCTGGGTCTTGAAACTCAGGCCCAACGGGACTGTAGAGTGGCAGAAGACCTATGGGGGAGGCAATTGGGACGGCGCCTACTCCGTCCACGAGACCAGCGATGGTGGATATATAGTGGCTGGCGATACAAGCTCCTTCGGTACCGGAGGGCCTGCCGTCTGGGTCCTGAAGCTCGGGCCTGATGGGACTGTGGAGTG
Source organism: Planctomycetes bacterium RIFCSPHIGHO2_12_FULL_52_36 (assembly GCA_001828545.1). GTDB lineage: Bacteria > Planctomycetota > Brocadiia > Brocadiales > Bathyanammoxibiaceae > 2-12-FULL-52-36. The sequence continues at coordinate 15,491 of MHYW01000016.1, read as the reverse complement.
GCAGAAGGCCTATGGGGGAGATGATTTGGACAGGGCCTATTCTGTCCACGAGACCAACGATGGGGGGTATGTAGTGGCTGGTAGGAGGACGATGTCCCTCGGTGCTGGAGGTGAGAAGATTCCTGACATCTGGGTCTTGAAACTCAGGCCCAACGGGACTGTGGACTGGCAGAAGACCTACGGGAAAGAAGGTGGGTGGGAGGTGGCTGGTTCCATCCACGAGACCCGCGATGGTGGGTACATAATGGCTGGGGAGACAGGGAATGCCCACACTGGGACAGGAACCCTCAGTATCTCGGGGATCAAGGTATGGGTCTTAAAGCTCAGTCCTGATGGGACTGTGGACTGGCAGAAGACCTATGGGGGAGGTAATTTGGACAGGGCCGATTCTATCCGCGAGACCAGCGATGGTGGATATATAGTGGCTGGTAATACAAGCTCCTTTGGTGACAGGTATGGGGACTTCTGGGTATTGAAGCTCAGCCCCGATGGTTCTATAAACCCCTCTTGCGACTTTATAGGTAACATCACCACCCCAGGGATAGATAGTAATGCCACAGTCCTTGACACCCGTGCAAGCGTTAGAGACAGTAACGTAAGACCACAAAACTCCTCGACAATGAGCCAGGATACAAACGCCTCAGTAAACATCCTCTGCCCGTAAACCGCGATTTGGTCTCCCTAGATAGGGACAGGGCCTGGGTCTATAGGGACAGAGCCTGGGTCTACTGTGGCTATAATCGTCCCTGCTGAAACTCTTATTCCCACTCCTACCAGGACATGAAGGTAGCCCGTGATAGGCGCGGCGACAGGCCAAGGCTCAGGGTCAGATTCAATTTTAAAATCGCAGAGGGTGTGGCCACCTGTTACCTTTCCACCAGTCCTATACCACCGGAGGACTTTGCCATCTCCGGGGGCTCCAACCGGGAAGGGACTTCCTCCCTTCAATCTGGGTGGTTCTTTCAGACTAGACATAAATGATTTCAGGAGGCCCTCCATGGCCCCTAATTTTAGCAAGATTACAGTTTCATAGTCCGGTTCTTTGTGTGGCATTGTGGCTCTCCTTTCTCAAGTAGTTGTACTACCCTGGTATCTTAGAACATAACATTTCCCTCAAAGAAATAAATGGCTGGATTCAACAGGTTGCCACTGGATTAAGCAAGTAGATTAAAAATAGTTGCCTTTGATATTTGGGAATGACATAATATCAAGGGTTTCAAAGAGATATGCCTAGTGTCTCTGTTATAATAGCCGCCGCAGGGCTTGGACTCAGGATGGGTGGGTCAGTAAAAAAGCCCTACCTGGAACTGGAAGGGAGGCCCATCTTCCTCAGGAGCGTGGAGAAGTTCGTGGGGTTAGAGGTGGCATCCACCTCAGGCGGACCACCAATAAACGTGACCGAGATAATCCTGGTGGTAGGCGGTGCGGAACTAGACTACGTTACGGCACAATGGGGGGGTGTAATCTCTCAATATGCTACCCACGTAAGGCTCGTCCAGGGGGGTGGGAGGAGACAGGACAGTGTCTACTGTGGCCTTCAGAGTTTGAGTGAGGATACGGAGATAGTCCTGGTCCACGATGCAGTGAGGCCCCTGGTTAGTAGTGAGGTAGTAAAATCGGTAATGAAAACGGCCTGGGAGAAGGGGGCAGTTATCCCTGCCGTACCCATCCAGGCCACGGTTAAAGAGGCGGACTCACAGAATAGGATAACCCGTACCGTTGACAGGGGAGGTCTCTGGATGGCCCAGACACCCCAGGGCTTCCGCAAAGAGATACTCCTCAGGGCCTACGATGCCCTGGCAGAGACCGGAGAAGAGGTTACTGACGACGCCCAGGCGGTGGAAAAACTGGGCTATCCTGTGGAGATAGTACCCGGAAGCCCCTCTAATATAAAAATAACCACCCCAGAAGACCTTAGATTGGCAACGGCTCTCTTGCAATTAGAGGCCAAGGACTGAAAGATGGGGCGGGGGCACCCCGCCCCTACTTACTATTTGGCCCCTGCTGTCTTTCCCAGTGCCTCCTGGATTAAGGCCTGTGTGCGTAACGTGGCCTCGCAACCCGGTTCTATCTCCAGAGAGGACTGGCAACACTCCAGGGCCTCATTGAATCTGCCTAACTCCCGTAACACCTCGGCCTTATCCCTCAGGGCCTCCGCAAAGCGCGGTGTCCGTTCCAGGGCCAGGTCGTAGCACTTCAGGGCCTCAGCATCCCTCTTGAGATGGTGGAGGAGGTGTCCCATATTGTACCATGCACTGGGAGATTGGGGGTCTACTTCCACTACCTGTTCAAAACACTCCAGGGCCTCCACGTATCTCTCCATCTCCTTAAGAGTGGTACCTTTGTTGAACCACACCTCCTGTAGGGGCGTATTGCAATACGCCCCTACTTCAAGGGCCTTATCGTAGGCCTCCAGGGCCTCCTGGTACCTCTTGAGACCCGTCAGGGCGTTACCCTTTCCATTCCAGGCGTAGACGTCCTTGGGGGCCAACTCCAGGGTCTTTTCATACACCTCCAGGGCCTCCGTGTAACGTTTCATGGTCATCAGGGTATTACCCTTCCCGCTCCACGCAAAGGCGTACTTAGGGTCCAGTTCCAGGGCCTTATTGAAACATCCCAGGGCCTCCTCGTTCCTGCACAGGGCGGCCAGGGCATTGCCTTTATTATTCCAGGCATGAATGAGTTGTGGGTCCTGTTTTAAGACCTTATCATAACCCTCCAGGGCCTCGTTGTAGCGTCCTGCAGAGGCAAAGAGGTTGGCCTTCTTGAACAGGGCAACTATGTCCTCCTCAGGAAAAATCGGGCCTGGTTGAAGGAGATGACAGAGGAGTAAGATTGATAATGCATAAACCGTTCTCATAATTTTCTTCCCTGATGCAATCCGTGTAGAGTATGTAGAGGTGTAATGCCTGAGGTCCGGCAAGGCTAATCCGCCTAAGGCGTGCCCCAGGAAGGCCACTATTAGGGTGATAAAGTATGCCATACGCTGGAGAGGTCTTCCAGGCGTTCGCTGAAATCCCTGAGATGGGAGAAGACGTTCTGCATCTTTTCGTTCGTATCTGTGAGGCGTTTGGACAACCCCTTCAATATCAAGAGTGAAAACTCTGGACTCTTATTTAAGAGCTCCTTAAAGCCTTTTTCATCCAGGAGCCATAAGGTGCAGTCTGTAATGGCCAGGGCGTCAGCCGAATGGGGCCTTCCTGCAATGAGGGACATCTCTCCGAAGAACTCATTGGGTCCAAAGGTGGCCAGGTCTATGTCATTTTTAGTATCGGGTATCCGTTTAAGTATCTTTACCTGCCCCGACTCTATTAAATACATCCCGTTGGTGGATTCCATCTCCGAAAAGATAACGCTGTTGGCCTTGTAAAAGACCTTCTTTGCTGGGATTTCCTTTGACTTCAGTTTGTCTATGAAACTAGCCATCTCTTTTGTCCCTTTCGTTGGAAAAGTGTCTTCCCCAGCCCATTTCTAGCCCTTAGTCCCTCCCAGAGGAGTTCAATGAGAGGGTCAATACAGTCCTTCAATTCCCTCTTTATAATCCCCATCCTCCTGTAGTCCGGGAGCTTGGTGACAGCCCCAATGATGAAGGCTACCGCCAGGGGAGGCTCTACCTCTTTCAGTTCCCCCGACTGGATGCCTTCCACTATGATTTTCATGAAAAAATCCATAGGCTTGGGTGTACGTGGCAAGAGGTAACTTAATTCGTGGTGAGAGGCCTGGATGAGGAATCTGTAGACCATAGGTTCCTTTTCCGCAAAGGTGTAGAAGGCCCCAAGTGCCCTCTTGAGCCGCAGCTTAGCACCCTTGAACCCCTCTATCTCTGCCTCAAGGCAGTCCTTGAAGTGTTTCATATTCTCGCAGAACAGTTCCTCGGCCAACTCCTCTTTACCCTTCCAGTGACGATAGAGGGCACCCTCGGCCACCCCCGCCTTCCCGGCGATGTCCTTGACGGTGGTGGCCCTTATCCCCTTTTCTGCAAAGAGTTCCAGGGCGGCCCTAAGTATCTCTCGCCTCTTGGTCCCCTGCCTCTTTCTTTTTTCTTTAACGAGTACTTCGCTCATGAGAGGTCCTATTTTAACAAATTCTTCCAAAAAAAAAAGGGAGAACCTTTCCTGGGTGGCTGGGCCACCTCAGAGAGAGGTTCTCCCCTGAAAGATAGCCTTTGGGGGCTATCATCCCCACGTTACAAGGGAACTCCAGATGGTGGAAAGGTCTTCCATCCGCTGTGTAAACTCCGCCATCTGCTCGGTGGTGTTCTTCATCTTGACCTGGAGTTCTTCAAGTCTCTTTATAAGGCCCTGTATCACTAACCGTGCGAATTCCGGACTCTTGGTTACCGCCTCACGGAAGGTCTCCCTATCTATCTGCCAGAGGGTGCAATCCGTTACGGCCTTGGCATCAGCGCTCCTCCTGGACTTCACCATAGCACAGGAGATGATCCCAAAGAATTCCTCTGGCCCAAGCAGGGCCAGGCTTATCTCCCTGTGGATCTCAGGCACGTTCCGTGTTATCCGCACCACACCGGCCTCTATGAAATACATCTCGCTGGCGGTGTCCGCTTCAGAAAAGATTGGAGTGCCGGCAGGGAAGTCTAATCTTTTTGCTGGCACTTTATTCTTATTGAAACATTCCGCAAATATAGTCATCCCTTCTCTCCTTTGTCGGGGGGTGGTCCAGCCGCTTTCGCCTGGGGTGGCCGTGCCACCCGACCGTGCTAGTGAATCGGCATTTTTGAGATAAGAAAGTATCCCCGTATCTTTCATCAGCCTAGTCCCCCCATCGGGGCTAAGGAGTGCCAGAGAGAAGAGAGGTCCTCCATCCGGCCAGTGAACTCCTTCAGATGTCCTGACATCTCCTCCATCCGCTCGTTCAAGGCCTCCAACCTCTTCACTAGACCGCTGATGAGGAGTAAGGAGAATTCTGGACACCTATCCACGGCCTCCCTGAAGGCCCTCTTATCTATCTCCCACACGGTACAGTCTGTTAAGGCAATGGCATCGGCCAGGCGGCTCCTGCCTGAACTGAAGGATAAGATACCAAAGAAGTCTTCTGGTCCCAGGGTAGCCAGGTTTACCTCCCCATCTGGTTGAGGCGTATGCTTCGTTATTTTTACCTGCCCTGACTCAATGAAATACATCCCATTGGCCTGGTCTGTCTCAGCAAATATCTTATTCCCGGCCAGATAAGAAAGCCTTTTTGCGGGTATATCCTGCCCTTTCAGGTAAGTAGCTAGGCCTACCATGTCCTGTCTCCCTCCTTTCCCCTTGGGGAAAATAAATGAAGAAAATCCATCCTGCCATTATGGTGAGTGAACAGCCACTCACATTTTAGTATAAAGTATACCACACACCCTGGAATCAGGCAAATGTTTTGGATAAATTTTTTGTATTATACTGATATACAACGACTTATGGGGTGGGCAATAGGCACTGGCCAGGCAGAGTTGCGGATTTGGAATTGCTGATTTCCGAATTCTAAATCCGCAATCCAAAATCTAAAATTTACGATCCCCACTAATAAGACCGTCCCCCAAGCCTCTGCCAGAGTTTCATCACTTCAAGACATTCTCCCCTGAGTATCCCGGCAACCACCTTTACAGGACTCCCTCCCAGGGAGCTTAGCCTCCTTGCAGAGACAGTAAGCTCTGAGAACCCTAACTTCTTTGCATCTCTTATCCTGCACCCAAAGACCACCCTGGAGATACCTGCCCAGTGTATGGCACCGAAACACATGGGGCATGGTTCACAGGTGGCATAGAGTATAGAGCCCGAGAGGTCTACGGTATTTAACTCCCTGCATGCCTTCCTGATGGCGGTTATCTCTGCATGTGCCGTGATGTCGCAGTCCTTCCAGACCTTGTTATGCTCGCAGGCCAGTACCCTTCCCTTGTCGGGGGTCCGCCTTAGGTGGATGCCACTCCTGACGATGACAACCCCAAAGGGGGTCTGTCCCTTGAGTACCCCTTCCCTGGCCTTCTCTATTGCCATCCTCATGTATTTTATATCTCTCTTGAGCATAGGTGGCCCCATTAAAATCGCAGGGACAGGCCTCAAACCTGCCCCTACGATGAATTATTTTATTACCTCAGATAGTCTCGGAAGGGATTGCCTCAATACCTATCTCAAGGCAGAACCTGTCCAGCAGGACTAACCTTTGCACCATGTCGCGGGCAAATAGTTCCACCAGTCTCCCATAAGGCTCCACAGGCGCCTCCTCGTAGAAGAGGTTGGCCATAACAAAGAGGTGGTGAAAGGATTCCGCCTCCCAGTGGAGCTGTTTGAATTCTTTCCACTTCTCCTGGGAGAGCCCTCCTTTTTCAAATACAAAACCCACCCTC
>MHYW01000016.1:0-9138 GCA_001828545.1 Planctomycetes bacterium RIFCSPHIGHO2_12_FULL_52_36 | reverse complement strand
TTGAATTCTTTCCACTTCTCCTGGGAGAGCCCTCCTTTTTCAAATACAAAACCCACCCTCTCCTTCACTGTCTCCAGGGAGCATTCTATCTGATAGGCTGTCTCCTTGTTGCTCTCCAGGACGTTAAAACCGCGCCCTAGCGAATCCGTCGTAAGCACGACCTGGGTCACCAGGAGGCACACCAGGGGCATCATTATTGAAAGGATAAACCGTAACATCCCTCACTACCTCTCTTTCTAAATATATTTTACTCCAACACATATTTGTTGCATATATTTAAATACTCTGTAGGGGCGTACTGCAGTACGCCCCTATTTACATTTGATTCTTCCCTATCCTTAATGTAGATTATTCGTTTCGGGGACAAATGCATTGGACGCCAAGAGTTTAATAAATCTATCCATCCTGGGGTACTGGGTCTCGTTTGGTGTGTACACCTCCTTCTGGTACTTTGGCCTTGGAGAGAGGTCTACCAGGGGCAAGGTGCTCATGACGGGACTGGCCCTCCAGCTCCTTTCCCTGATGTGCAGGGGTATGGCCATAGAGTACCTCCCCCTGACCAACAAATTTGAGAGCTTTTATGCCTTTTCTTTTGCGGCCTTCCTGGTACTCCTATGGACGAACAGGGTAGAGAGCCTCCTGTACAGGTTGACCCTTTTTGGGGTAGGGTACGGGTTTCTGACTGCGGCGGCCTTCTGGCCCAAAGGGTTGAGTTACCCGCCACCCCTCATGCTTACCATCTGGTATGTACTCCATGTGCCTCTGAGCTTTATGTGCTATGCCCTCTGGACCTCCAGCCTGGCGGCGGGGATTGCCTATTTCCGGAGTCCGGACAGGAGGCAGGAGATGGTGGAGCTTATAGATAATGGTTTTATGTATGGGTTACTGGGTTTTTCAGTGTCCATGCTCTTTGGTGGTCTCTGGGGCTATGTGGCCTGGGGGGACTATTTCCTCTGGGATGCCAAGGTGGTATGGTCGGTGGTACTATGGCTCTTCTACTCCGCCTGCATCCACGTGGACCACTGGCCTCGTCTGAAGGGTTATAAGCCCCACCTGGCCGTGGCCGGCTTTCTTATAATGTTCTTTACCTATGTGGGGACGAGTTTCTTTATATCCAGTTCCCACAGGTTCTAGCACAAATGGGTTAAAATATGCTAACGAGGGGTTACGACCTCCTTAAATCTACAAAGCTCGGCATAGTTGTGGGTTTTGCCACGGCTGGACTGCTTATGATAGGTAGTCTCCAGATGAATTTTTACCCGGCGCCCTACGCTGGACTGGCAGGTGAGGACATACGCTTCTTCTTTGATAAACCCTCCCTGGCCCACTGGTGGTTCTATCTGCTCTTCCTGGGCCTTGGAATATATGGAATTAATGCATTCTTATGTACCCTTGACTCCGTACTGGTAAGACTCAGGGCAGGGGCCACCAACCTCACCCTCTACGGCGGGTCCATCTGCCACCTGGCCTTCCTGGTCACACTACTGGCCCACCTGGTGGGAGGACTATACACCACCCAGGAGAAGCCTTTTACTATCGGTGAAAGTCCCACTCCTTTTAAAGATGTGGAACTTCGGCTGGCCGGGCTTGAGACTACCCAGTATCCCAACGGTATGCCTAAAGAGGTGAGGGCCGTGATTAAGATAAAGAAGGGGGACAAAGAGACAGAGCAGATACTTGGGTACAACCATCCTGTAACGCTTGACCATGGCAAAGAAGAGTTTCTCCTCAAGGACTACGGCGAGGCCCCCCAGGGGGTAGTACTGAGGGTGGCAGAAAGGTCTCACCATTTGGCCCTCAAGGAGAGCCTCAACATAAATGGCGCTAATGTGCAGGCGGCAGGACTCTTCATGCACCCCAGTCTCCAGAGGCCCGTGGTCAGGCTGGTGGCCAATAAGGAAGGGGAAAACCCAAGGCAGGTCTATGTTACGCTGGGGGAGACAAGTTCCAAGGTGGTGGAGGGTGCACAGGTCTTTTTTGAAGACATAAAGGTCTCCCAGGCAGTAGCGGTAGGTCTGAAAGAGAACCCCAGCGTCCCCCTGGCCCTTGGGGCAGTGCTCCTCTTCTGCGTAGGCGTGGTCTTAGTAATAGTCAGACTTATCAAGAGAATCGCCCACCAGTTCTAAAACAGTAGGCAGTATGGCGTAGGCACTAGGCAGTAAAACCCTGGGATTGTTTACTGTCTACTGCCTGCTGATTTCTACCTACTATTTATTGCTTACTACCTACTGATTCTGGTTTCTCCCTTGAATAAAACCCCTTAAAGACATATAATTCAGAATCTTATGAAATCTAGGTCTAAGACTTTAACAGAGGACGTCCGGTACGGCAAGAAGGTCATTGCCCTGGAGGCTCAGGTCCTGGAGAGGCTTGTGGATAGGGTGGATGCGGGCTTCCAGAGGGCGGTGGATTTTATCTTTAACTGCAAGGGGCGTGTGGTAGTAACAGGGATAGGTAAGGCGGGGATAATTGGCCAAAAGATATCTGCCACCCTGGCCAGTACCGGTACGCCCTCTTACTGGCTCCACCCCTCCGAGGCGAGGCATGGTGATTTAGGCCGTGTGGTGAAGGAAGACGTAGTGCTGGCCCTGTCCAATAGCGGGGAGACGGAAGTGACCGCCCTCCTGCCCTTTATGAAAAAGATTGGGGCCGGAGTTATTGCCATCACTGGCAGTAGTGAGTCCACCCTTGCCCGCCACAGTGACGTGGTGCTGGACATCGGTCAGATAGAGGAGCCTTGCCCCCTGGGGCTCGCCCCAAGCGCCAGTTCTACGGCCATGCTGGCATTGGGAGATGCCCTTGCCCTTACCGTGCTCAAGAGGCGGAATTTCAGCAAGGAAGAATACGCCTTCTACCATCCGGGAGGGGAACTGGGCAGAAAGCTCCTCATTGTGGAAGTGGTAATGAGGAGCGGGCAGGCCAATCCTGTGGTTAAGGAGGGTTGTCAGGTGCTGGAGGCCCTGAAGGTGATGACCCATACCCCGGGACGGCCAGGGGCGGTGAGCGTGGTAGATGGTAAGGGGAGGCTGACTGGGTTCTTTACCGATGGGGACCTCAGGAGGCGCCTTGGGCGAAGACAGGACTTCCTTAAAGGTGCCATAAAAGAGGTTATGACACGTAACCCCAAGACTATCCGTGAAGATTCTCTAGCCGCAGAGGCATACAATATCCTGAAGGTGAATAAGATAGACCAGCTCCCCGTGGTGGACAAAAAGGGTATACCAGTGGGCATCCTGGACGTGCAGGACTTGTTGGAGGTGGGATTGTAGGGTGCGTTAAGACGCACCCTACTACTAAAATGGGACTAGGCGACATTAATTTCCTTATTGTGGACGTGGACGGGGTGCTCACGGACGGGAGGATATTCTGCAGCGATAAGGGGGAGGAGCTAAAGGCCTTTCACGTGAAAGACGGTTCGGGCATTGCCTTCTGGCACAGGGTTGGGAAAAAGACGGCCATCATCAGTGGCAGGAAGTCTAAGGCCGTGACGTACAGGGCCAAAGAATTGGGGATAGAGGAGGTCTACCAGGACGCCCATAAGAAGCTGGACGCCTATGAAAAAATCTTAGAAAAACACGGGTTAAAGGATGAAGAGGTGTGCTATATTGGAGATGACCTCATTGACCTCCCCCTCTTAAGCCGGGTAGGTTTTGCCGTGGCCGTGGCTGGCTCTCCTCCCGAGGTGCTTCAGGAGGCAGATTATGTAACCAGGGCCAGGGGTGGGCAAGGGGCGGTGAGGGAGGTGGTGGAAAAGATACTGAGATACCAGGGCAAGTGGGAGGACGTCCTTAAGAGATATACTTAATTTCAAATTACAAATTTGTAATCTGTAATTCGTTCTAGAGTATGGGTAAATTCAGAATAATACTGTTTTCTCTCCTTGGCTCCCTCCTGGTCGTCATGGCACTCTCCATAACGGGTGTATTGCCCAACAGGTTCTTTAAGTGGCATAAGGGACAACAAGTATCCGAGAATCAGGAAGAAAAGGCCTTCTTTACGGATGATGGGCCGACAGTAGACCACATTATCAATAATTTTTACTTCCCCCAGTACGATGAGGAAGGCAACGAGAAGTTCATACTCAAGGGCAAGAGGGCCATGCTCATCAATGACAAGGTATATAAGCTTGAGAAACCCGAGATATGCCTTAAGAAAGGTTTCAGTAGTGTGGCTCAGCCTGGTGGGAGTGACCCGGCCGCTCCAGCCGAACCGCCCGGGACCGAACCATATGACTCTACGGAAGGAGCAGAGTCTCCCAGGGACATCGTCATTACCGCCAGAATGGGGGAGCTTGATAAGCGCACAAACGAGGGCCTTCTCACGAAGGGAGTGGAAGTGGAACTTGGCGGGGGGACCGTCCTGAGGACTGACCATCTGAGGTACAGCCCCAAGGAGAACAGGGCAAAAACGGACCGCCCGGTGTCTCTCAAGGGGGATAAGATGGAAATAAGGGGGGAGGGGCTGGAGGCCGAACTCTCTACCGGGCGTATCTGGGTAGAAAGGGACGTAATAGCTGAGCTTGGGGGGGTAAGAGGTAACCTTATGTTCACCTCTTTTGGTGGTTCGCAAAGTATGACCGAGACCAAGGCACAAGGCGCCAAGACGGTCATACAGTGTAGTGGCAAGTTGGTCTATGAGAAAGGGGCCAGCATGCTAACCTTTCACGACAAGGTAAGGGTCAGGCAGGGAGTTTCCACCCTCAGGACGGATAAGCTGATACTGGTCTTTGATGCAAAAGGACAGAAGACAAAACTGTTGATAGCCGAAGGGGATGTATTGGCCTCAGACGGTGTCCGTGCGGCCAAGGGTAGGAGTTTGATATGGGACGCCATTACGGACGCTACCACGCTAGAGGACACACCCTCTGCGGAGTTCTTTGAAGAAAAGTTCAACCTCATTGCCCCTAAGGTAATATTCTCCCAGGGCGGGCAGAAATCTGAGGCCCCTAACGGCGGGCAGCTTAACACGAAAGGGACACAAAAAGCAAAGGGTGTGGCAAAGGCAGGCAAAGATGCGCCAAAGACAGATATGGACTGGGGGCTGGTTAATATCACCTGGAGAGGCAAGATGACATTCCAGAAGGACCTCCAACAGGCTACTTTTGAGAAAGACGTCCAACTCGTCCGAAAGGATTACACTATTTACGCCCAGAAGATGGTGATGCATTTTGAAGGGGAGGAGGCGAAGATAAAGACCATGGAGGCCTCGGGGGGGGTCTACATAGTGGAGAGGAGCAAAGGACTACTCAGGGAGGCCAATGGCCAGGAAGGCTACTGGGACTTTGAGAAAGACGTCTCAGAACTCAAAGGTAAAGGGGACCTCTATCTGGAGACTGAACCAGGGCAGCCGAGAGAAGAAGGGGTAAAGATAAATTGGGACCAGAAAATGATGGTGCAGGACAACAAAAAAAAGATTACCTTCCATGAAAACGTCAGGACTGTCAAAGGACCACAGAAGGTGGATAGTAATCAACTCAACACCTTCTTAGGAGAAAATGGTAAGCTGGAGAGGGCGGTAGCCCTGGGCGACGTGTTCTTTGTAGACAATAGAGAAGGGGGTATTGAGAGCATAGGTGATACCATGGAATGGGACTATCAGAGCAATAATGTAGTTGTCACAGGTGAACCCACTGCGGAGGTAAGGAAAAAGAACGAAAGGACCTTTGCCAAGAGGATATACTACGATTTAAAGACCCAGGAGGTAGTCTGGAAGGAAAGACCTCACTTTGAAATCCCCGTGGCGGGGAAAGACGTTATAGGTCCGATATTATCAAAGCCAATGCTAAGCCGTTAAGGTCTTGGGTCCACCTGCCCTCCTCAAGGCATTTGGTGCCGTGAGTGACAAATGGATGACGGGGGTGAGGAAAAAGTCTTGAGGAATACCCTACTAGTATGTCTTTTCTGCCTCCTGTGCAGTCTGCTACCTGCTTATTCCCAGGGGGGTGAGGTCCTTATGACCGCCAACGCAGGGGTACAAAATGCTGTGCCTGAGAACACCATGATAGCCCTGGAACTGGCTGTAGAGCAAGGGGCTAAGGCCCTGAAGGTAGATGTGCGGAGTACGAAGGACGGGCAACTGGTACTCATGCGGGACGAGACCATTGACAGGACCACCAACGGCTACGGGACATTAAGAAATATCCTCTTTGACGAACTACAGCTCTACGATGCCGGCTCCTGGCTCAGTGACAAATTCAGGGGAGAGACAGTACCCCTCTTAAGAGAGGCCCTGAGATTTGCTAAGTTGAACCGCCTGAAGCTTATCCTGGACGTCCAGGAAAGCGGGCTGGAAAAATCAATCATGGACCTCCTTCAAAGTACGGATATGCTGAGGGAGGTATATTTGTGGGGGGCACTGGCCAACCTCAGAGAAATGGAACCCTCCATCGCAGGCCCAAAGTTAGTATTCCTGGCCGTAGACAACCTTACTCCTGCAGAGATAGCTGACGCCCATACACGCGGGGCACAGGTCATGACCTCCCTTTTAAATTGTGACGATAGGGAACGGATTAAGACAGTGGCCCAGCTAGGTCCAGACGTCCTCCTGGTAGATTACCCCGCTGTGGCAGTCGAGGCCCTGGGCTGGTTCGGCAGACAATCTATTAATATTAAAAAGATAAAAAAGAGAGAGGCCCTACCTGACAGATTGCAGGCCAGCCAACCAGGCCCACCTTCCACCGAATCCCGCAAGACCTCTGAAGAAAAAGAAGAGGGTTTTGACCCCCTTGACCCCATCCACTCCCTTTATAATTTCCTGCTTGGGGAAAGATTAGGGAAGGGAGGTCTGGACGAATCTCAGGAGGGACTCCCTCCAGACCTTAGAGAAAAGTTGATTTCCCTGAGTCGCACCCTTAAGGAGCCAGGATTGGAGGAGAAGGGGTTCTTTGCCAGGAGGTGGCGGACCTTGAATAAGGAGTTGGAGGAAGGGGAGGTAGGGGAGTCCAGAAAGGCTGGACTGATGATGGCCGCCTTACCTCCGGAGGCAGTACTCCCTGTACTCCTTAAGGCCCTGGGATACAAAAGACCTGCTGTAAGGGCCAACGCCGCCTGGTCCCTCGGGCTGGTAGGGGACGCCAAAGCCCTCCCTGGCCTGGTTAATCGTCTATGGGACGAGGATATAGCGGTGAGGAGGGAGGCGGTCCTAGCCCTAGGGAGGCTGAGACGCCCGGAGGCGGTAGAGCCCTTGAGAAAGGTCTTGACCTCAAAGATGGATGCCGCAGTGATATACGATGCCGCCAGGGCCCTTGGGTGGATAGGAAGCCCTGAGGCCACCGGTGACCTTATTACTGTTATGGAAAGGGACCCCGATTGGCGGATAAAGGGGGTTTGCGCCAGGGCCCTGGGGAGAATAGGAGAAGAACGGGGGGCAAGGCCGCTGGCGAGGTTGTTCCCTCAAGAACCAGGCGACCCCGTTGCCCCCTGGGCGAAAGACCTGGCAATCTGGGCCCTTTCGGAACTGAAGGAGCCCCCATCAGACGTACTCCTGGAAAACATGAGGGTCTCAAGTGAAGGCACACGGAGACGTATCTGCTGGGCCATGGTAAGGATGGGTGAAGTAGCCATACCGATTCTATACAAGGCCCTCAGAGACTCGCACCCAGAGGTCCGCCGGAGGGCAGTTGAGACCCTGGGGTGGATGGGTGCCGACAAGGCCGTACTCTCTCTCATAAGAATTGCAAAGGAAAACCCGCCCCAATCCGATAAGCTGAAACGCACGGCAATATGGGCCCTGGGTAAGATTGGAGACCCCGTGGCCGAAAAGGTACTTGACGAAATCATAAAGAACGAGAAAGATAATAAGACAAAAGAATTGGCCGAAGAGGCCATACTGAGACTGGCGAGAAAATAGGGTATAATGGCCACTAAAGCAGGTATGTTATAGAAAAGACGTGTGATTAACGAATTCTTGAGAGGACACTTCACGATATGAAAGTATATCTGGTAGGAGCCGGCCCCGGTGACCCCGGGCTAATCACCGTCAAGGGCCTGGGGTGTATAAAGAAGGCGGACGTTATCATCTACGATTACCTCGTAAGTGAGGAGCTTCTAAAGGAGGCCAGACCCGAGGCTGAAATAATATACGTAGGCAAGCAGGGGAGCAGTCATACGCTGGAGCAGGGGGAGATAAACCAACTCCTGGCAGAGAAGGCCGGGGAAGGGAAGGTGGTGGTGAGGTTAAAGGGGGGCGACCCCTACGTCTTTGGAAGGGGTGGAGAAGAGGCCCTCCACCTGGTTGAGAAGGGCATACCGTTTGAGGAGGTGCCCGGTATTACGGCCGCAATAGCCGCCCCTGCCTATGCAGGCATCCCCGTTACTCACAGGACGTGTACCTCTACGCTTGGGATGATTACCGGCCATGAAGACCCGACCAAGGGCGGCACTGCCCTCCCCTGGGATAAGCTCGCTACGGCCGTGGGCACACTGGTGACATACATGGGGGTGAAGAACCTCCCCTATATCGTGGGAGAACTCTTGAAGCACGGCAGGTCAAAGGATACGCCAGTGGCAGTCATCAGGTGGGGCACCACCGTATCTCAGAAGACGGTGGTAGGGACCCTTGGGGACATAGTGGAGAAGGCAAAAGATATAGAGCCCCCGGCTATAACCGTAATAGGTGAGGTGGTCAGTCTCAGGGAGAAGCTCAACTGGTTTGAGAAGAGGCCCCTCTTTGGCAGGACCATAGTGGTCACCAGGGCCAGAGACCAGGCCAGCGACTTTGCCAGGGAATTGGAGGAACTGGGGGCGAGGGTCATAGAATTCCCTACTATCCAGATAGTAGCCCCTAAGGACTTTGGCCCCATGGATAAGGCCATAAAGAAGTTAGACACCTTCCAATGGTTGGTCTTCACCAGCGTGAATGGGGTGGAGAGCTTTTTCAACAGACTCCTTCACCTGGGAGGAGACGCCAGGTGGTTAAAAGGGGTCAAGGTCTGTGCCATAGGCCCGGCCACTGCAGGGGAGGTGAGTAGGTATTCTATCAAGGTGGACTGCCAGCCCTCCAAATACGTGGCAGAGGAGGTACTGGAAGAGCTCAAGAGGCAGGAACCAGGGGGCCTCAAGGGCAAATGCATCCTCATGCCCAGAGCCGACATTGCCAGGAGCTTCCTCCCCCAAGGACTGCAAAAGCTGGGCGCAGAGG
>MHYW01000015.1 GCA_001828545.1 Planctomycetes bacterium RIFCSPHIGHO2_12_FULL_52_36 | reverse complement strand
ATCCTCCCTCATAGAGGTAGGCGGTGGTAGCACTACCGGGCGTAAGGGCACTGGTACGGGGCACCCGGATGGTCGCCAAAAATACCCGAGTATTACCGTCCTTGGGGAGGCCACACATGTCGCTAACGCCCCCTCCCGCAGGAAGGAGCTGACGCACAGGATTTCCATATGGATTACAGACAGGGAGGTGTCTCCTGATAGCGAACTCGCCCAGATTAAACTCTGCCGTTATGTGGAGGCAGTGGAAAGGATACTATCCAGCGACCCCACCCTTGGAGGCAAGGCGGTAAACTCGGCGGTAACGGGCCACTGGTACCGGAGTATAGAAGAAGTATTTATGAGAAAGGCGATCGTTACCATGCAGGTTTACGAGAGGCCTTCTACAAATAGTTACTAAAAGGAGTAAAACCATGTATTACGATTCAATTCCTTCATCTTGGCTTCCGATTAGCGTTGGCCTTGACCTTCCCATTCACAATGGCAAGGTTGTTGAGTGGTTTAGGGGGGAGGGAGAAGTATACTTTAATGACCCACTCTGCAAAATTGAATGGAACTTGGGTTTTGGAATAGGAACAATAGTAGAGGACGTTTCCTCCCCTGCCTTTGGCCTCCTTCACATCGTGAAAGAAGTGGGAGACGAGGTAGATGAGAGAGACAATATTGTAGCCTACATAGAGCCACGGTATAAAGCCTAAGAAAGACTATGCTAAAGGCCGGTCTTTTTTGAGGTGGTCTTGCTGGCAGGTATGGTCAGGTTTATCACAAGTCTCTCCATCCCCTTCTTTGCAGTCCGCATCGCTCAATTTTTGGACTGGACACTTACTGTTTTAGGGCTGGCACAGGAAGTTTGCCGAAACCTCCGTGTCCTGGACCATTGCCTGGGAGTCTTGCGGGTCTACACTGGTGTCTTCCGGGCTCACATTGGTAGTTATGACCGACGCCTCGCTGTCTTCTGCAAAGATACTGGTATCCATCAGGAGACCACAAGAAGGGCCTACAGACTTATCCTGAGCGTAGCCAAAGGAGCCGTCGGGTCTGAGCCTCAAGACCCAGATGTCTCTCTTCCCTGCGCCGAAGGACTCTGTTGTACCAGACACTATGTACCCCCCATCATTGGCCTGCTGGATAATACCGCCTCCATCGTCATGGTTTCCCCCATAGGTCTTCTGCCACTCTACAGTTCCATCAGCCCTTAGCTTCAGGATCCAAAGATCCCTATCACCGGCCCCGAAGGACTCTGTTCCACCAGCCACTATATAGCCCCCATCATTGGCCTGCTGGATAATACCGCCTCCATCGTCATGGTTTCCCCCATAGGTCTTCTGCCAGCCAATAGTACCATCTGGCCCTAGTTTCAGCACCCACAGGTCACCCCCTCCTGCACCAAAGGAGCTAGTCCCACCAGCCACTACGTACCCCCCATCACTGGTCTGGTGGACGAAAAGGGTCCAATCTTTAGAATCCCCTCCATAGGTCTTCTGCCACTCTACAGTGCCATCTGGCCTTAGTTTCAAGACCCAGAGGTCACCCCCTCCTGCACCGAAGGACTTGGTCGCACCAGGCACTATATACCCCCCATCACTGGTTTGCTGGACGATACCTGCTATGTCCATATAGTCTCCCCCATAGGTCTTCTGCCACTCTACAGTGCCATCTGGCCTTAGTTTCAAGACCCAGAGGTCACCCTTTCCAGCACCAAAGGAGTATGTCGAACCAGCCACTATATATCCCCCGTCACGGGTCTGCTGGACGGAAAAGGCCCAATCAGAAGAAACTCCCCCATAAGTCTTCTGCCACTCCACCGTACCATCTGGCCTTAGTTTCAAGACCCAGAGGTTACCCCTTCCAGCACCGAAGGAATCTGTCGCACCAGCCACTATGTATCCCCCATCACTGGTCTGCTGTACGAAGTTGGCCCAATCAGAAGAAGCCCCCCCATAAGTCTTCTGCCAATCAATAGTACCATCTAGCCTTAGTTTCAAGACCCAGAGGTCCCCCTTCCCAGCGCCGAAGGACTCCGTCTCACCAGCCATTATGTACCCCCCATCACTGGTCTGCTGGATGTTGGCACGGTCATCCTTATCTCCCCCGTAGGTAGCGGCCCATCCGCCTACCTGAACCATGCCAGGTTCAGGGTCTGAGGCGGACAGGGAGGGACAGGCAACAAAAAAGATAAACGCAGAAGATAGGAGACAGAATGCAGACATATGATATATACCTGGAGCAGGTTTGCCTGCGGTGGGCCTATTTAGCATCTGCGGCACAGCGGAACCCCACGGCCTTATTCCTCTCGTCCGGTTTCCCCATGGACCTTTTTGAGCAACGGAGGAGATAAACAGTATTGGCGAAGAGGGAGCCGCCCCTCATGGCCCGCGTACCGGTGGGGGCCTCCGGACCTTTAGGGTTACTGTTGGGGGACGTCTTGTAGTAATAGCGGTCAAACCAGTCACTGCACCACTCCATTACCCCTCCCGCCATGTCATTGCACCCGTAGACGCTGTTACCGGCCTCATAACTTCCCACGGATAAGCTCCCGGCAGCCCCCCAGTTTACCCTGCTGGCGCTAAAGACGTCTCCCCAGGGGAAACGCCTCCCGTCCGTACCCCGTGCCGCCTTTTCCCACTCCGCCTCGGTGGGCAG
The DNA here is from genome assembly GCA_001828545.1 of Planctomycetes bacterium RIFCSPHIGHO2_12_FULL_52_36. Lineage (GTDB taxonomy): Bacteria > Planctomycetota > Brocadiia > Brocadiales > Bathyanammoxibiaceae > 2-12-FULL-52-36. The sequence goes on along the minus strand of MHYW01000015.1, from coordinate 6,509 downwards.
CCGTTTCCCCGCCCAGGCCGCAAAGGCGTAGGCATCGTACCAGTCTACACGGATGACCGCATAGTCAGGGTGGTCAAAATATCTGTCCTCATACCACTTCTCAGGATAATGGTCCTTATTCTTTGGTTCATCCGGACAGCATTTGCTGTGGTCACCAGTCCTTTTTATGTAATCCAGGAACTCCCAGTAAAGGGCATTGGTAACCTCGTATTTGTCAATATAGTAGGCGTCCAGGTAGACCTCCCTTTGTGGGGTCTCTTCCACCCGGGCATTCTGGCTCATTGTCTCGTAAGGGTCTGCCCCCATAGTGAAATTCCCTGCCGGGATGGGCACCATCTCCGTCCACTTCGCCCTATTCTTTTCCAGGGCCTCTTTCATCACCCTGGCCCTTTCTTCCTCCCTCTCCTGGGACCTCTTTTCCTTCTCCCACGGCTTCAGGCCAATTTCTGCCTTCTCCAGTGAGGCAACGTACCGTTCTATGCCTTCCCGCTCCTTATGATTCGGAGGGATGAGGCCCAGGCACTTATCCAGATGCCTCAGGGCCTCCTTTTTATTGCCGAGTTGCCAGTACACACCCCCCAGACTGTATTGTAGATTGGGGAGGTTGGGATAGGCCTTTTCCGCCTTTTTATACTCCTCCAGGGCCTCTTCAAATTGGGCCTCCTCCCTGAGCTTATCCCCCTTTTCAATAAACTTTTTGGCCAACTCCTTTGCCTGTTCTTCGGTAAGCCCTTCGGGGATGCCCTCGGTTACCTCTGGCAATTGTGGTATTAGTGATTTTCCGTGACGACGGCAGAATTTCTCCCCCGACTGCCCCTTTTCTCCACAATCCGGACAGACCATCTCCACGTCTACCTCTGCTAGCGATTTACCGTCCTTGCCGCAGAAGCCAGTGTCCTCCATGTATATCTGGCCGCACTCCGGGCACCTACTGGCCTTGACGAGACCGTAGACGTCTGCTTGTATTAGTCCTAAACACGTCACGATACCAATAATGACTAGAGCCAAGAATAACCTCACCAGTCTACTCCTCCAAAGCTTGTCCATGCGAAGCAAAGGGACTGTACGTCCTCTATAATATACCTAAAACTTTTATTTTAGCACATTAACCCCAGAAATCAACCTGTCATGCTGTAGGGACAGAGCCCGCCCAAAATATGGCGGATTTTTGTACGGGCGGGTTTTAAACCCGCCCCCACTAGAGGGGAAATAATGGACAGACCTAATCCGCCTGAGGTGGTAGATTCTTCGCTTCGCTCAGAATGACGGGTTGCGTGGGTGCAACTTTTTCAGAACTCTCAATACATATTTATAGATAGTACATGAAGTCCACTAAAAGGACTTGAAGCCAAGGGGCTATTATGGTAAACTTCTCAGGCTTTTTGTTTATGGGAAAAACTGGGTAGAAAAAGAGGAGACAAGTCTGCCCCGGGCCACCTGGAGTGGGCCCTCTTGGGCAGACGAGAGGAGGGTTCTTAATGATAGAGAGCCTTTTGCGCTGGATAGAGTGGGCACAGCAAAATAAAAGGACGGCCGGTATCGGCCTTGGCATATTCCTGCTGGTATTTGTTATCGTCAACCTTCAGGTGTATCACTATTCGGAGACCCCTGAGTTCTGTGGCACCTTGTGCCATGAGATGGACATCCACTACAGCTCGTTTAAGGCCTCACCCCACCACAACAAACACGTCCACAATTGCCACGCCTGTCACGTAGGCCCTGGGATAGGTGGCTTCCTGCATGCCAAGCTCAGTGACGGACTCCATGACACCAAAGAACACCTTAAAGGCACGTTTACCGACGGGCGCGTTATAGAGATTGCCGATGACAGTGTCCCGGTCGTAAATATTAATTGTGTCAACTGCCACTCTAAGAAGGACTACACCAAAGACCCCACCCACCTGCCTGCAGTAGCCAAGAGTACCAAAAAGCTGTCCGAAGGTATCTTCAAGGTGCTCTGGTGTACCGAGTGTCATGCAGGGCTGGTGCACCCCCACATGCCTGGGGACCTCTTTAAGGCCTATACGGAGATGAAGAAGGCTCATCCGCAGGAGAAGATAGAACCTGTAGGCACTTTTAAGGACGTAGAGTGTCTGGGCTGTCACAAAAACGTTACGCCTCAAGTGGTGAAGGAGTGGACCAATGGACTCCATGCCCAAAAGGGCGTTACCTGCGATGCCTGCCACGGCAACGACCACACGGTTATCAAAGAGAGACGTGGACAGGTACCAGCCAACACCTGTTCCCCTTGTCATGAAAAGGCCTATGGAGAGTTTGCTCAGACCAAACATGCGACAGGTCGCACGGTAGCCCAACTACCCCACACGACGGTAACTACCAAAGAACTAAGCATGTACCTCTGTAAAGACTGTCACCGTTTCAGCCAGATTAGGCCCTGGGACCAATCCGGAGTAGACTGCTACGCCTGCCACACTGGCCATACCTTCTCCAAGGCCCAGGCCCAGGAGTCCAAGGCCTGTGAGAAGTGCCATATCGGTGGGCCAGACCATTCCCAGTTAGACATGAAGGAGACCTCCCTGCACGGCAGGTTCTACTCCGAGTTAAGGGCCAAGACCGGAAAGGCACCCAGTTGCCAGACCTGTCATGGGTCAGAAAAGACCCATAACTTTGAGCACTATAAACTCCCTGAGGCCCTTAAGGGTATATAAAACAGGGACCAGGGGTCAGGGCCAGGGGCAAGAATTCAGAAGTCAGTAGTCAGGGGTCAGCAGGTCAGCAGTCAGCAAATAGCAGTCAGCAGACAGTGGTCAGTAGTCAGCTTGCTGATTTCTGATTGCCGATTGCTGATTCCTGATAGCTGATTGCTGACTACTGTATTCTTTATTCTTTCCCTGTCCCCTGTCCCCTAACCCCTGGTTTAGGTATGGGTAAAAACCTGGCACAGAAGATACTTCAGGCCCACCTGGTCTCAGGAGAGCTAAAAACAGGGTCAGAGATAGGCATCTCCATTGACCAGACCCTGACACAGGATGCCACGGGTACCATGGTCTACCTCCAGTTTGAGTCCATCGGCATCCCCAGGGTGAAGACTAAGCTCTCCGTGAGCTATGTGGACCATAACACCCTCCAGACCAGCCTTGAGAACAGCGACGACCACCTCTACCTCCAGACAGTAGCCGCAAGATACGGGATATACTATTCCAGGCCAGGCAATGGTATATGCCACCAGGTACACCTAGAGCGTTTTGCCATCCCGGGCCAGACCCTCCTGGGCTCGGACAGCCACACGCCCACGTGCGGTGGTCTGGGCATGATTGCCATTGGGGCGGGGGGATTGGACGTGGCGGTGGCCATGTCTGGTTCTCCCTTCTTTCTAGCTACCCCCAGGATAGTCCTGGTTAAATTACTAGGACACCTCAGGCCCTGGGTCTCCGCCAAAGACGTTATCCTCCACCTCCTCTCCGCCTCAGGCGGACTTACCGTCAAGGGCGGGGTGGGAAAGATATTTGAGTACGGGGGGCCGGGTATAAGACGCCTGAGCATCCCGGAACGTTCCACTATTACCAATATGGGGGCAGAGCTAGGTGCCACTACATCCATATTCCCCAGCGATGAGGTCTCCCGTCAATTCCTAAAGACACAGCACAGGGAGAAGGACTGGATTGAGCAGTGTCCGGATAAGGATGCCCAGTACGAGGAGGAGCTGGAGGTTAATCTAGACAGCCTTGAGCCACTTATCGCCCTCCCGCACAGCCCCGATAACGTCCGCACCGTGAAGGAAGTGGCCGGGACTAGACTAAGCCAGATATGCATAGGCAGTTGTACCAACTCCTCTTATAGTGATTTAATGGTGGTAGCAAAGATTTTAAAGGGGAAGACCATCCCTCCCGAGGTAAGCGTTACTATAAGCCCGGGTTCCAGGCAGGTGCTGGAGAATATAGCCAGAGAAGGGGCGCTGGAGGACCTCATCGGGGCAGGGGCCAGGGTATTAGAGCCTGCCTGCGGCCCATGTATAGGTATGGGACAGGCGCCCCCCTCAGGGGGTGTATCCTTAAGGACGTTTAATCGCAACTTCCGTGGCAGGAGCGGTACCCCCGATGCCCAGGTCTATCTGGCCAGCGCAGAGACTGCCGCCGCCTCTGCCCTTACCGGGGTTATAACCGACCCCAGGGAGTTGGGGAAACCCATAAAGGTTAAACCCCTCCACAGGGCCATTATAGATGATAAACTCATAGTGCCCCCAGCCGTTGACCCGTCTAAGGTAGAAATTATCAGGGGGCCCAACATAAAAGAGATACCAAAGAGAGGACCTATAGAAGACACCCTTGAGGGGGAGGTACTGATAAAACTAAAGGACAACGTCAGCACGGACGACATCTTACCTGCCGGGACAAAGGTACTGGCCTTCCGTTCCAATATACCTGCAATCTCACGTTTTACCTTTGAATACGTTGACCCGGATTTCGTGAACAGGGCCAAGGAGAAAAAAGGCGGCTTTATCCTGGCAGGGACCAATTACGGCCAGGGCTCCAGCAGGGAACACGCCGCCCTTGCGCCCATGCACCTGGGGGTAAAGGCCGTCCTGGCTAAGTCCTTCGCAAGGATACACAGGGTTAACCTCATCAATGCGGGACTCCTCCCCCTTGTCCTGGAAGGGGAGGCCTCCTACGACCAGATAGACCAGGGAGACTGCCTGAGGCTCAAGGGACTAAGGGAAGCCCTAAAGGAGGGGAAGGGCCTTACCGTTACGAATGTGACGAAGCGGAAGGAAATCCTGGTAACCCCGCAACTCACTCCCAGAGAGGCCGCAATCATACTGGCAGGCGGTTTACTGAATCATCAAGTAGAGGCTGGCAAAAAATGAGGACAAAGATAACCGTAATCGGGGCTGGCAACGTAGGCGGCACTACCGCCCACAGGTTAGCAGAAAAAGAACTGGGAGAAGAGATAGTGCTCCTGGATGCCTATGCCGGGATTGCCAGAGGCAAGGCCCTGGATATGGTTGAGGCTGGGCCCGTATGCGGCTACAGCACAAAGGTACTGGGTACTGATAGTTTTGAGGATGTAAAAGACTCTTATATTACCATAATAACGGCTGGCTTCCCCAGGAGGCCGGGGATGACAAGGGAGGAACTCCTTTTAACTAATGCAGAGGTCGTGAAGAAGATTGTCGTGGAGGTAGTAAGGGTAGCCCCAGAGACAATTATAATCATGGTCACTAACCCTCTGGACGCCATGGCCTATCTTGCCTGCAGGGTGAGTGGGTTCCCCAGGGAGAGGGTTATAGGAATGGCAGGCGTCTTGGACTCCGCACGCCTACGCACCTTTGTCGCCATGGAACTGGGAATCTCTGCGGAAAACGTCCAGGCCATGGTCTTAGGAAGCCATGGCGAGACCATGGTGGCAATACCTAGCCTTACCACTGTGGCAGGGGTGCCTGTGTCAGAGTTAATCCCTAAAGAGAGGCTTGACGCCGTCATTGAACGTACCAGAAAGGGTGGACAGGAGATACTGGAACTCCTGAAGACCGGCAGTACCTTTTATGCCCCCTCCGCCGCCATAGCGAAGATGGTGGAGGCCATCCTGAAAGACAAGAAGGAGATACTCCCCTGTACCGCCTTCTGCCAGGGGGAATATGGGATAAGGGACATATTTATCGGTGTGCCAGTTAAACTGGGCCGCAGGGGGATGGAGGGGATAACCTCGCTACCATTGACCCCTGAGGAACTAAAGGCACTGCAGAAATCAGCGGCCGCAATAAGGCCCCAGTGTGAAGAGATAGAGAGATTCCTAAAGGGCCAGTAGCTAGTAGCTAGAGGAAACACTAACTACTGGGTGAATCTATTGGAAATTTTAAAATTTACAATTTCCAGTTTCCAATTTACAATTCCACAAGGCAGAAAGAAGACTAGCTAAGACCTCACCCAGTATAGAAAAGGTACTAGGTATGAACACACGGACCGGGCTCTGGCCCTGGCTACTACAGAGGCTCAGCGGGCTATTCCTCAGTGCAGGTGTGCTTATCCACTTCTTGACGCTCCATGGCAGTAGCGGCCCCCCCTCTTATGCAGAAGTTGCGTCAAGGCTCACCTCACCTGGCTGGATATCGTTTTATTTGATACTTCTGGCCATACTCATCTATCACGGCCTTAACGGCCTATGGGCCATATCCCTGGACTTTAATACCCCTAGCCCCTTTAGAAAGGGGTTTAAGCTGACGCTCTATCTCATAGGAATGGGCACGTTCCTTGCCGGCCTGATGATACTCAATTCTTTTAAACCTTGAACCTTTGAACCTTTGAACCCTTGAGTTTTTTATATGGGTATATTCGGAAAAATCATCAACGACGTCCTGTGGAACTTGAATACCAGCATCTCCTCCTTTGCCCTGCACAGGATTACGGGGATAGCGCTGGTACTATTCCTGTTCCTGCACGTCTGGACCCTCAGTGCAGTCTTCCAGGGGGTGGAGGGTTTTGAAAAGGCTGTGAGCAAGTTTAATAACCCCCTGGGCCACGCCATGGAGTACACCCTGTTCCTTGCCGTTA
>MHYW01000014.1:9977-10914 GCA_001828545.1 Planctomycetes bacterium RIFCSPHIGHO2_12_FULL_52_36 | reverse complement strand
TAGCTTACACACCCCCTACCCCCTCTTTTTAGAGGGGAGCAAAGCCCCGGCCCCCTCCCGCCTGAGGCGGATTTTCAACAGGATTTTCAACTTTTTAGAGGGGAGTAAGCCCCTGATCCCTGTCCCCCGCCCCCTGCCCCCCGTTCCCTGTTATAGACTGGGCCGGGCAGGGGTTCGGATTTTGCCTACCCAAAAATTTTTTAAAAAAACTTGCATAGGGTAGGGGGGTATGGTATACTTACGTAGACAGTAGCTAGTAGCTAGTAGACAGTAGACAGTAGACAGTAGACAGTAGACAGCAATCAGCAGGGACACACCCCTCCATCCTCTCTTGAAAGAGGGGATTCAGGGGTATGTACACCCGAGGTGCATATGGCTAAAGAAGAATTGGTAGAGAAAATTAAAGTAGGCGTACCCCACAACGCCCAACTACTCCGCCTGAAGAGGATTGAGGGGCAGATTCGTGGCGTCCAAAAGATGATTGAAGACCGTAGGTACTGTGTGGACATCATTACACAGCTACAGTCTGTCTCCGCCGCCATTGCCCGCGTGCAGGAACTTGTCCTCAAAAAACACCTGGAGCACTGCGTCACAGAGGCCATGCGCTCCGGCAGGGAGGAGGACAAGCGGGAGAAGATAGAGGAGATTATTACTATCCTTAAGAACTTCGGGCGATAACACAGGGCAGGGAGTAGGGGATAGGGGCTAGGGAGTAGGGAGTAGAGACGAAGGAGAATGACAAATGCCAAAGCCCAAATAACAAATGAAATCCAAATGCAGAATTTTAGAGATGGGATTTTCTTATTTGGGTTTTGAGCTTCGACATTGATTTGGCATTTGGGCTTTGAAATTTGGACTTTCTGTGCATGGATAGTTCCTGGAGATTAAAGTCGTGACTAACGATAAAAAGATACTCCACATAAAAGGTATGCGGTGT
>MHYW01000014.1:0-9967 GCA_001828545.1 Planctomycetes bacterium RIFCSPHIGHO2_12_FULL_52_36 | reverse complement strand
AGATACTCCACATAAAAGGTATGCGGTGTGCCTCCTGCGCCCGCCGTATAGAAAATGCCCTCACACAACTAGAAGGTATAGAGGACGCAAGGGTGAATTTTGCCACAGGGGAGGCAGTCCTGAGGGGGAACGTCAACGAGGCGGTGCTTGGCTCTACCCTTGCCTCCCTGGGTTATTCACTGGAGAAGGGGTACGTGAGGGCCTTAACCACCCCCGGCAGGCGCCTTGTTATCTCGGCACTGCTCACGATGCCCGTATTCTTGGTTGCCATGTTAGAACTGGATTTTCCCTATTCTTCTTACCTCCAATTCCTGCTTGCAACGGTAGTGGTCTTTGGGGCAGGTTCGGAGTTCTTCGCGGGGGCAATGAGACAGTTGAGGTGGCGAGGGCCACTCCCATCATTCAGGGCCAATATGGACACCCTTATAGCCATGGGCAGTGGCGCCGCCTATACCTACAGCCTTACGTCCCTAACGTGGGGGATAAAGGAACTATATTTTGAGACTGCCTGTATGATTATTACCCTTGTCCTGCTGGGCCGATTCCTTGAGGCCAGGGCCAGGGCCAGGACCACGGAGGCTATAGAGGGGCTGATGACCCTGGTACCCAAGAAGGCCCACTGCCTCCGGGAGGCCGTAGAGATAGAAGTGCCGGTAAACGAACTCTCCGTTGGCGATAGTATAATCGTCAGGCCAGGGGAGCGGATACCGGCCGACGGCAGGGTTATAGATGGATGTACCACTGTGGATGAGTCCTCTCTTACTGGCGAGGGCCTCCCTGTAGTTAAGGCGCCAGGTGACACCGTACAGGCCAGCACAATAAACCTTGATGGTACTATAGTCTTTGAGGCCCTCCGGGTAGGGGAGGATACCACCTTTGCCCACATCATAAGGCTGGTCAGGGAGGCCCAGTCCTCCAAGGCACCTGTGGAACGCCTGGCCGACAGGGTGTCGGGGGTCTTCGTGCCAATAGTCCTGCTAATAGCAGGTGGTACGGCCTTTGGCTGGCTGTGGGCGGGGTACTGTTATCCTGTGGCCTTGACTACCTCCATTGCCGTGCTTCTTGTTGCCTGCCCCTGCGCCCTGGGTCTGGCCACCCCCGCCGCCGTTACCGTGGGTGTGGGCAGGGCCGCCCAGTTAGGCATCCTGATTCGGGACGCCCAGAGTCTGGAGGAGGCCTCCAGGATTGACGTCCTCTTCTTTGATAAGACCGGCACAATAACTCAAGGTCGGCCCACCGTAACCCAATTTTATAATGCCACACAAAGGCCCGATGGGGAGCTCCTCTCCCAGGTGGCCTCTTGTGAGAGGCCCTCGGAGCACCCCTTCGCCAGGGCCATCGTAGGGTATGCCGAGCAAAAGGGCGTACCACTCCAGACAGCCGCCGATTTTCGGGCCTATAGCGGTCAGGGCGTGAAGGCAAGATGCAACGGCCACTTGCTGACCATTGGCGGTCAGAGGATGTTATGGGAACAAGGCATAGACCTTACGCCCCTTGAGGCAAAGGCAAGGGAGTTAAAGGGGGGTGGGAGGGTACTGGTGTACGTTGCCACCGATGGCAAGGCCTCTGCCCTTTTTGCCCTGGCGGACAGCATAAAGGACACCTCTTTACAGGCAATAGACAGGATAAAGGCTATGGGTATAGAGCCTTCTCTGCTGACGGGAGACCATTATGAGAGCGCCCAGGAGGTGGCAAGACAGGTGGGCATAGAGCGGTTCAAGGCCGAGTTAAAGCCCGGGGAGAAGGTGGAGGAGATAAAAAGGGAACAGATGAGGGGTAGAAAGGTGGGGATGGTGGGGGACGGGATAAATGACGCCCCGGCCCTTATGACAGCAGACGTGAGCTTTGCCATGGGTACCGGTACGGATGTGGCCCTGGAGTCCTCCCAGGTTACCCTTATGAGGGGGGACATCAAGAAGGTAGCCGAGGCGGTGGCCTTGAGCCGTCAGGTGATGAGGACGATAAGGCAGAACCTCTTCTGGGCCTTTTCTTACAATATTGTGGCCATCCCCATGGCCGCCCTGGGGCATCTGAGCCCCATGATGGCCGCAGGATTCATGGCTTTCAGTTCTCTTCTGGTTGTCTTTAATTCCCTGAGGCTTAGGGGTTACGAGCCCAGGTATATCTTGGATGGTAGGGGCGTATTACAACACGCCCCTACGGCTTTGATAGGAGGTGTAAGAAAATGAGATACGGAATAATCTTGGGATGTTTGCTAGGAGTTTTGACTATGTCTTTTGTCGGTGTTCAGACCACCCTGGGACAGGAATCATCTGAGAAGATAACCTGCCCAACCTGCAAGACGGAGACCCTGGCCACAAAGAAGGGCGGGGGTGTCCATCTGGAGAAGAGGATGCTCTGTCCAGAATGTAAGGGAGAGGGGACGACCCTGGGGGCCCACGTTTGTAATAAGTGCGGGCAAGAGGTCCTCCTGTGCGACCTTTGCAAGAAGGTGGTGGGCCGTGCTGCTGAGAAGCCAGCTGCTCAGCTGAAGTGCCCTGACTGTAAGGAGAGGGTAACGGTCACCAAGAAGGGCGGCGGTGTCCACCTTGAAAAGGCGATGGAGTGTCCTTCTTGTAAAAAGAAGGTAGAAGGGCTTGAGGCCGTTGAGTGTGGGCGATGCGGGAAAGAGATGCTGTCCTGCCCCATCTGCAGGCAGCACGTTGGGTCGGTGGTCAAGAGAGTCCCCGCGGTGGAACTCAAATGTCCTAGTTGCAAGGAGACGGTAACTGCCACCAAAAAAGGAGGCGGAGTACACCTGGAAAAGAAGATGGCTTGTCCTAACTGCAAGAAGGAGATACAGGACATGGACATCCATACCTGCAGTAAGTGCGGGACAGAGATGGCCACTTGTCCGTTATGCAATAAACCCATGTAGGCCGCCTCAGGCGGACAAGAATCAGGGATTAGGGGCCAGGCGCATCATCCCGGAATTAAAAAGGGCCGGGGCTGAAGGGATCATTGAGTACTCACTCAACAAAGTCATACTTTAAAAGAAAAGGAGGGAAGGTCATGTCTAGAAGAGCGTGCCTATTAACCCTGGTGGCCTTTCTGGCATTAGGAGTGTCCGCCTTAGGCGGACTGGCAATTGCCCAGGAGACCAAGAAGATTTATGACCCCGTATGCGGGATGGAGGCAGGCAAGGACACACCGCACGTTACGGAGTACAACGGGAAGAAGTACAGCTTCTGCTCGGAGAAGTGCAGGGCTGAATTCCTCAAAGATCCAGCTAAGCTTGCCTGCTTTTGTCTGTCTGGTTCCGATTGTCCGCACTGCACGGGTAAGTCTGCCACCTGCCCGTGTGAAAAGAAGACCCACGACCATGCGCATGAGCACGGCAAACATAAGGGTGGCGATTAGCAGAAACGGACAACAGGGATATATATGGACGTCCATACCTGCAGTAAGTGCGGGGCAGAGATGGCCACTTGTCCGTTATGCAATAAACCCATGTAGGCATTGGACAGGGGTCAGGGAACAGAGGTCCGGGGTCAGGGGCCAGGGGTAGGTATTATTAAGTATTTTACAATTCCTGTCCCCTGTCCCCTGTCCCCTGGTCCCTGGCCCCTAATCCCCAGCCCCTGGTCCCTATTAGTGACGGAGGAAAGAGATGAAGAAGTCGTTAATGATTTTCTTTGTGTGGATGTTCGGGTGTACGGGCCTGGCCTGGGCAGAATCCGCCCCGGGCGGACCGAAGACCTTGCGTCTCCAATGGGTGATAGATGAGACCCTGAAGAATAACCCGAACATCCAGGTATTCCTTAACCGTTGGGAGGCAAGCCAGGAGGCCATTGCCAGGGCCACGTCTCTGGACGACCCCATGGTCAACTTCCATACCTGGAACGTGGAATCTCCCGTAAGGGTTACCCCTGACTGGGACCGTGCGGAGCGCAGGGGGGTGGTCTCCCAGAAGGTACCCTTCCCCGGGAAGCTCCGCCTGAGGGGCAAGATTGCGGAAGGAGACTCTAACATCGCCAAGAAGGACTGGGAACAGCAGGTGCTGGAGATGCTGGCCAGAGTCAAAGGTGCCTATTATCAACTCCGCCACCTCTACTACGTCATAGACATCAATGAGGAGGTCAAAGACCTCTTGGGGAGGTTTGCCGCCGTAGCGGAGACCCGCTACAAGGTAGGTCGTGCCCCCCAGAGGGACGTCCTGGCCGCCCAGGTGGAGATTGCCAGGATTATAAGGGATTTAGAGGTACTGGAGAGGGACAAGAAGGCCCTGGAGACCCGGATAAACACCATCCTCAATAGAGACCCGGAGGCACCCCTGGGGAGACCGGAGGACTTCAGCATATACCCGCTTTCTCTGGACCTGGTGGAACTTGAGGAGGTTGCAATGAAGCAGAGGCCGGAACTCCAGAAGTTTGATTTTGCCAGGAAGAGGGATAAATCTACCCTGGATTTGGCCAAGAAGGACCTCTACTTCCCTGACCCGGAGTTTGAGGTGATGTACATGCAGACCGACACTATGGCCGACATGTGGTCGTCTAAGATAGCCTTCAACGTCCCCTGGCTGTGGGGTAAAAATCGGGCCAGGGTAAGGGAGGCCAGGCAGACCCTCCAGGCCGCAGAGGCGGAGTATCTGGCCGTAAAAAATGCCGTCCTCTTTGAGGTGAAGGACACCTGGACGAAGACCATCAATGCCCGGAGTACGACCACGATATACTCAGACAGCGTCATCCCCCTGGCCGAACAGTCCCTTAAGGCGGCCCTCGTAGAGTATGAGACGGAGAAGATAGATTTTCTTACCCTTTTAGATAGTGAGAGGACGCTCTTGAGTGCACGCATCCAGTATCACATGGCCGCAGTGGAATTTGAGGCTGGCCTGGCGGAGCTGGAGAGGGCGGTGGGCATGTCCCTCACACCGGAGCAAAAATAAGGGTTTAAGGGTTCAAAGGTTCAAAAGTTTAAGTAGCCGCAGGCTTTAGCCTGCGGGAAACGGAAGGAAGGCGGCACAGATGTCTTGCAGGATTTTGAGATACGTATGGACAGCGTGGCTAATCCTTATCCCTCCAGCTTTTCTGGGCTATCCGCAGATGGCTTCGCTCCGCTCACCACAGACATGGGGATTAGAGAGTCTGTGGGCAGGCCCTGAGGAGGAGGTTGAGTATTTCTGTCCCATGCACCCCCAGGTGGTATCGGACAAACCTGGTAAGTGTCCTATATGCGGGATGCCACTGTCCAAGAGGTCTAAAGGGGCAGTAAAGGCCCCCGCCGAGGCCGGACCTGAGGTATCTATTGTCCAGTTCAGTCCATGGCAGGTAAAACTGGCCGGGGTGAGGAAAGAACCCGCCGCCTACAAGAGTCTCACCAAGGAGATATACACGGTAGGCCGGATGACCTATGACGAGAGGAAGCTCGCCTATGCCACGGCCAGGATAATGGGCAGGGTGGATAAGCTCTTCGTAGACTTCACTGGCACCGAGGTGGAGCAGGGTGCACCGCTGGTATGGATTTATAGCCCTGACCTGGTCTCCACACAGAAGGAGTACCTCCTCGCCCTGGAGACGGTGAAGAGGATGGAGGAGAGTACTACCCCGGAGATAGTCAGAGGGGCAGAATCCCTCCTCAGGGCCAGCAGGGAGAGGCTCCTCCTATGGGGTATTACGGAAGAACAGGTAGAGGAACTTACCAGGACACATGAGGTAAAGACCCACATGGCGGTTCACTCTCCCATCACCGGCACGGTGATAAAAAAGGACGTCCTTGTGGGCCAGTACGTCATGGAAGGCGCCCAGATGTATACCATTGCGGACCTCTCTAACCTGTGGATGATGGCCGACGTCTATGAATTTGAGATGGCCCTGGTAAAGCTGGGCCAGAAGGTGGAGATTACCAGCCCTACTTACCCAGGACAGGCCTTTATCGGGATGGTCTCTTTTATAGACCCCTTCCTCAATGAGCAGACCCGCAGTGTGAAGGTCAGGGTGGACGTCCCTAACCCGGAATTGAAACTAAAGCCATTGATGTTCGTGAATGCCACAATAAGAATCCCCTTAGAGGTGGGAGAGATTACGTACTATTGCCAGATGCACCCTGAGGTGGTCTCTGATAAACCGGGTGTATGCGAGAAATGCGGTGGTATGCCACTGGTGGAGAAGCCCCAGGGGGTACTGGCCATCCCCCGCTCTGCAGTCCTGGATACTGGCCTGAGGAAGATTGTTTATGTGGAGAGGGAGGAGAACCTCTTTGTGGCCAGGGAGATAAAGACCGGCTTTGAGGCAGAGGGCTACGTCCAGGTACTAGAAGGGCTAAGGGAAGGGGAGAGGGTGGCCTCGGCCGGGGCATTTCTCATAGATGCCGAGACTAAATTGGGGCCTGGGGTGTCCGCCCAGTATTATGGGGCAACGGGGGGGCCGACAGAGGGAGCTCCACCCCATATACACGGTACGCCAGCCGAAAAGTTGCCACCCCCAGAGAAAGAGACGGGGGCAGGTTTGAAACCTGCCCCTACAATAGCGGAGAAGGCCCCGCCCGTGGGAGAAGAAGTTCCATTCCCGATAAGGATGCCTGCTGAAGGAGAGGCGATAGACCCGGTCTGCGGTATGGACGTGAAGGTGGCTGAAGCCCTTAGCCTGAAATATGGGGAAGACTTATACTATTTCTGCTCTAAGGAGTGCCTGGCCCACTTCCAGTCCAACCCCGGGCTCTTCTCGGCAAGGGTCTGGGTGTACAAGGAGACTGCTACTACAGATTTGGTGTGCAGTATGTCCCTGGAAAAGGATAAGGCCGTAACCTACAGATACCAGGGGAAGACCTACTATTTCTGCTGTGACGAGTGCAAACGCAAGTTCAAAAAAGACCCTGACAAATTTCTTAAAATGTTGAAGAAGGGCCCATGGTAGTTGCCATAATAGAGTTCTGCATAAAGAACCGCTTTATGACCATTATCTTCTTCGCCCTGGCCATGGTCTGGGGGGTCTATTGTTTATATAACACCCCCGTGGACGCCATACCTGATTTGAGCGAGAACCAGCAGATTATCTTTACGGACTGGCTGGGAAGGAGTCCCCAGGACGTGGAAGACCAGATTACTTATCCCTTGAGCGTGAACCTCTCGGGCCTGGCAGGGGTGAAGGCGGTACGGTCTATCTCCGACTTCGGCTTTTCTATGGTCTTCATAATTTTTGACGAAAGGTATGGTTATTACTTTTGCAGGGAGAGGATAATAGAGAGGTTGAACCTGGCCTCCACCTTTTTACCCCCTGACGTAGTACCCTACCTTGCCCCTGATGCTACTGCGATAGGGCAGATATTCTGGTACACGGTAGAGGGTGAGGGTTACGACCTGGGGGAACTGCGGGCCGTCCAGGACTGGTTCGTGCGGTATCAATTGAAGTCCACCCCCGGAGTGGCCGACGTGGCCAGCATCGGGGGTTTTATCAAGGAGTATCAGATAGACGTAGACCCAAACAAGCTCCTGGCCTACAACGTCCCGCTCAGGGGGATCTTTGAGAACGTCCAGGCCAGCAATAAGACCGTGGGGGCCAGGGTGGTGGAGGCCAGCGACATGGAGTACCTGGTGAGGGGATTGGGCTGGATTGAGGGTCTGGAGGACATAGAGAATATAGTTGTCGGCTCGCACAATGGGGTACCCATATACGTAAAGAACGTGGCCACGGTACAGATAGGGCCTTCCCTCCGCAGGGGCGTCCTGGAAAAGAACGGTAGCGACGTCACAGGGGGAGTGGTACTCATGAGGTACGGGGAGGATACTGTTAATGTAACCAAAAGCATAAAAAAGAAGATTAAGGAGATTGAACCAGGCCTCCCCCCAGGGGTCAGGATAGTGCCCTTCTACGACCGCACCCCCCTGATTCACAGGGCAATTGGTACCCTGAAAGAGACCCTCGTTGAGGAGTCTATCATTACCCTTATAGTAGTGGGTATCTTCCTCGCCCATTTCCCCAGCGCACTGCTCATAATCCTTACCCTGCCCCTGGCCATCCTCATCTCTTTTATGATTATGTACCCTTTGCACATAACTTCTAACATCATGTCCCTCTCCGGCATTGCCATTGCTTTGGGAGACCTGATGGATGCGGGGATAGTCATTACTGAGAATGCCTTCAGGAACCTGACCAACAAGTATGGGCCAAAGGCCAGGGTAAAGGGGGACATCAGGGACGTAGTCCTGGAGTCTTCCAGGGTAGTAGGGCCGCCCATATTTTTCTCGGTAGTAATCATGATTCTATCCTTCATCCCAGTCTTTGCCCTCAGGGGGATAGAAGGCAAGCTCTTCTGGCCCCTGGCCTTCACTAAGAGCCTGGCTATGGTAGGTACCGCCGTACTGGCCATAACCCTGGTACCTGCCCTGGCCACCTTCTTCTTGAAGGGCAGGCTCCTGAGTGAGGAGGAGAACCCCATAGTGAGGTTCCTGGTGAGGATATACATGGCTGGCCTGAAGTGGGCACTGCGTTTCAAGTGGATACCATTGGGTCTTACTATAGCCCTGGTGGTGGCCGCGGGGGTACTATTCCCCATGATAGGGAGGGAATTTATGCCCCCTTTAGATGAGGGCACTATCCTGGACATGCCTGTCACCCTGCCCAGCGCCTCTATAACCCGTGTGGTGGATGACCTCAAGAAGAGGAGTGCACTTATAATGACCGTCCCGGAGGTGGAGACGGTAGTGGGAAAGGCAGGGAGGGCAGACACCCCCACAGACCCTGCCCCTATAGAGATGGCGGAGTCCATAATAAACCTTAAGCCTAAAAAAGAGTGGCGGAAGGGGATGACCAAGGAGAAAATCCTGATGGAACTGGATTCCGTAGTGAAGGTACCGGGCTGGTCTAACATATGGACCCAACCCATAATAAACCGCATTGACATGGTCTCAACGGGGATAAGGACCCAGGTAGGGGCGAAGATATACGGTGGTGACCAGAAGACCGTGGTAGACCTGGCCCAGCAGGTGGCGGATGTCCTCAGGACCGTCAGGGGGGCAGTGGATATCTACCCTGACAAGTTGATTGGGGAAAATTATCTGGAGATTGACATAGACCGCAGGCAGGTGGCCAGATATGGGATAAATATCGGGGATGTACACGACGTTATAGAGATGGCAATGGGGGGTAAGACCATCACGACAACAGTAGAAGGCCGACAGCGATTCCCGGTAAGGGTGCGTTATGCCAGGGAACTGAGGGAGGCTGTGGATAAGATACAGAGGGTTTTGGTGCCTACCGCTACGGGGGCCCAGATACCACTCTATCAACTGGCAGATATCAGGGTGGTCCCTGGCCCCAGCATGATAAGGGGCGAGAACGGACTCCTTGTTGCCTATGTCCTCTTTAACGTAAGGGGCCGGGATGTCATAGGCGTGGTGGAAGAGGCCGCAGAGGTAATCCCTCAGAGGATAAAACTCCCGCCTGGTTATTTTATACAGTGGAGCGGGCAATACGAACACCAGATGCGGGCCAAAAAGACCCTCCAGTTCCTGGTACCCATTGTAATTGTCATCATGTTCTTAGTCCTTTACATTACCTATACGTCTTTCGTGGATGCGATAATAATAATGCTGACGGTACCTACTGCCCTGACGGGCGGGATGTTATTCCAGTTTATCTGGGGTTACAACTTCAGTGTGGCCGTCTGGGTGGGCTACATTGCCCTCTTTGGTATGGCCACCTCTACCGGGATTCTCATGGTGGCCTTTCTGAAAGAATCCTTTGAAAAGAGGGGCGAGGAGAACATAAAGGAAGAGGCCCAGATTACGGATGCCATATTGGAGGGGGCAGTCTTAAGGCTAAGGCCCAAACTCTTAACGATATCTACCACCATCTTTGGCCTCTTACCCATGCTCTGGGCCACCGGTTCAGGGGCAGAGATAATGAGGCCCCTTGCTGTGCCCATAATCGGCGGTTCTTTTACCTCCACGCTTGTGACCCTCTTTGTAATTCCTATTATCTACCACACGGTAAAAAGGTGGCAACTTTTGAGGCCCCACAGGCCCAAAAAG
>MHYW01000013.1:13245-15218 GCA_001828545.1 Planctomycetes bacterium RIFCSPHIGHO2_12_FULL_52_36 | reverse complement strand
GTGACAGCCGTCGCACCTCTCCATCTCAGGGTGGCAGATGTCGCAACCAATCTGGGACACACCATCGCCCCTCCTGTAGGCCTCAATATACCAGGGAGGGACTACCTCGGACTGCCAGGATGCAAAGTGGCTGGGCCTGCCGTCCTTCTTCTCGGAGACAAACTCATCCATCTGCTGTTTATGGCAGTGGCCGCAGGATTGCTCCACGGTAGGCATCTGCAACTTGTCATGGCTTGAACCGTGGCACTCTGCACAACCCACCTTTGTAATAGACCTTCCCAGGACCTTCTCTATCTCTGCCGTCTTCTGGGCAGTATAGGGGGTCTTCCTGGGATTGGCATGGACAGAGTCCTCCCACTGGTGTGTCCAGCCAGGGGTCACCTCCAGGTGGCACTCCTCGCACTGGTCTGGCTTGAACTTTTTCATCAGGTCTGCGAAGCCTGACATGTCGGGCCTGATGTAGTGCCTGGAGGGGGCTATGTACATGTGCATGGGGATGGGTTTATAAAGGTCACGATAGGGACCGTCACCCTTCTCCAGACCCACAAACTCCCTCCATAACTTCTGCTCCTTTTCGGAGGGCCACATGACGTTAAGCTTTGGCAAGTCAGCAGCCACTGCGGCCGCTACTGCCACTGGGGCTGCTGGCGCATCCGCTGCCTGTACCAGGCAGGGCGCAGCTCCTAACATCACTATTACTCCCACGACTAATACTACCGGTAAACTCCATTGTTTCATATTTTTCCCCTTTCTAGAGTTATCCGTCTAGAAATTTCTTACCGGCGACTGGAATCCGCCCGTGTCCGCCCTAGACAGATAGATTCGTCCGCCCAAAAGATGGCAGATTTCCAACCTTCGGCGCACTTCGACGGGTACACATACATGGTATTGTCTTATCACCTCCCCTCCTCTAATTACCCTCTAAGAACTCTGCAAAAGACTTCTTCTGTTCCTTTAGTTTCCCCCTCCCCAGATGGGAGGGGGAAGGGGGAGGGTGATATTCACCCCCACCCTACCCTCCCCCATCAAGGGGGAGGGTATTTCGGTTGCTACTTTTTCAGAGGTCTCCCTCTAACCTTTAGTGCCTATCTCTGCTTGAGTCCTATGTACTTCAGGGACAGGGGTTCCTTCCTCCACCTCCTGGGGTCTAAGCCCCTCTCCGGTGGCCTTCGGGGCCCCTTTTTCTTCGTGGGAGAAACTAATTAGAGTGAATACATCTGGGACAGACGCTTCTTCTGCTAGATTCAATTCCCCTTCCTCTTCTCCGCCTGAGCTTGCCCTCGAGCGCAGCGAAGGGACGGATTCAGGGTCAGGGCTTCGGTTCACTGCAAGCCCGGAAGTAGGGGTGACCAGGTGGGTCGCCCCCACATCGTGTGGTAATGGGCTGGACAGTTCTTTTTCCTCTGCAGCCAGGAGCTTGGGCAACCGCATCTCATGATTTCTGGGGATGTGGCAATTACCACAGACCTTGAAGCTGAAGGTGTCCCTGGTTAGGGTAGCCGCCTCTGCTAGTTTTCCGGTGCTCATGAACTGCGCGTACACCTCCCCTGGCCCATGGCATGCCTCACAGGTTACGTTCTCTTCGTTGTATTCTCCGGTCTTCTCGTTATACCCTGTGGTATGACACTTATAACACTGTTTGCGGTAGTTCTCGTCCCCTTCCATAAAATCCTTCGCATTTTTTACCTTATCAAAGGTCTTAAACTTGCTCCCTGCCCAGAAATCTACGTGATAGGCAGTAAGCTTCTTGTGGCACTTAATACAGGTAGTGCTCCCCACGTAAACCTGGGGTTCTCCTGTGACGTTGAAGTTCCTGAAATCGCTGGCATCTACTCCGTCCCGTATATCCAGTCCAGCCAGGTTCTTCCAGAACTTAATGGCGTCCTCTGGATGAACAAGCCTGTTATACATGTCTACCTTCTTCTTGAGTATATGCTCATGGGCTGAGACCTTCTTGAGGGCGCGCCCATTAC
>MHYW01000013.1:0-13232 GCA_001828545.1 Planctomycetes bacterium RIFCSPHIGHO2_12_FULL_52_36 | reverse complement strand
TACCCTCATGGCAGACCGTACATCCATAAATGTCAAAGGCGAATATCTCTGCCGTGTAGGGGTGCTGTTTAATGAGCTTATCCTCGTTTATGTGGCAGGTCATGCACCTGTCTACCCTTGCGCCACTTGTCCCTTTCTTCCAGCTTCCCTCCCCCTTAAGGATTATCTGTTTGACCTGATATCTGGGTTTTTTGAGGTACTCCAGGCTGTTCCTGGCCAGGGCGGCCTTTTTGGGGTCACCCCACTGGGGGTCCTCCAGTATCTTTAGCTTGGCCTCCATGTCTGTCTGCATCTGGGCGTACTCTTGCTTCTGGTACCCCTTCCACTCCACCCCCCAGGTCTCTCTGAAGACCCATAGCAGACTTACGGCCACCAGGCCGCAGGAGAATATCAGAAAAGGTATCAGCCACTTTATAGAAAGGTTAATGGGAAACATTTTTAGTCTCTTATATGTTGAACCATGGTGTTACAAGGATATATTTCACACTAAATGCGCTTCTCAGAAATATCTTGATGGGTACGAAACACATGACCGCAAAGAGGTTAAACGTGATAAGGTATCTTATCAACCCCAGCCGGAAGAAGAAGTTCTGGAAGATAACGGCAGGGAGGATAAGCACCAATGTCCCATAACACACAAGGAAGGCTATGCCTGCTGAGAGGGGGAAGCTCCAGAGGGCTACTTCCGTGGCCTTCACTACCGACTGGTCCTCCCACGGCCAGTAGAAGCTCCAGTAAGGTCCCCTGAAGAACCAACCCACCAGGAGGAGGCCATACCACATGGCAACCCCCCCCAGGAAACAGCCGATGGCGAACTTCCTCTCCTTGAAGGCAAAACGGCCTATCCCCTTCACGGGGTCAGGGTCAATAAAGGGTATCAGATAAAGCCCGGCCAGTATCATGGAGGGGATAATCGCCCCGGCCAGATAGGGGTCAAAATAGGCCAGCAATTCCTGTAATCCCACAAAGTACCATGCGGCCTTTATGTGTGAAGGTGTCTCAGCGGGGTTAGACAACTCGTAGAGGGGCGAGTCCTTAAAGTAGGCCCACACAAAAATAATTATCAGGAAGGCCAATCCCACGCACAACTCCTTCATCACGAAATTGGGGAAGAAGAGTTCGTACCCGGGAGGTCTCTCGTAGATGTCCCTATTCCGCAGGGTCTCACCCCTCACCACCGTGAGGAGTCTCAGCTTTTCTTTATCCCCTGTGGTTACTGGTCCTTCTTCAACGATCTTTTCCGTCATGGGTTATTCCCTGGTTATAATGGGCCTGACATACCACCGGCCCTGTGGATATTGAAAAAGTGGAATCCCATTAACCCCGCCAGGGCACCTGGGATAGCGATACAGTGTGCGAAAAAGAAACGGCTGAGCGTCGGTTGGTCTAACACGGTACCACCCAGCATTATGTAATGTATGTCCTTATCTGGCGGAAGTACGCTAAAGGGTCCTTTTGCCCCAAGGAAAGGGGAGTTCTCCGCCATGGTGGCCCCGATGGTGGCGCCCCAGTATGCCTCCTGGTCCCAGGGGAGCATGTAGCCCGTGAAACACATGAGATAGGTAAGGATTAGCAGCGTAATCCCTACCAGCCAGTTGAGCTGGCGCGGGGGCTTATATGCGGCCTGAAGGAATACCCTGGTCATGTGTGCGGGTACGCAGACAATCATGAGACAGGCCGCCCAGCGGTGGACGTTCCTTACAAAGGACCCAAAGGGCACTACCTGCATAATATCCATCACGTCGGCATGGGCACGGTTCACGTCAGGCACGTAATAAAGCATCAGGAATGGCCCGGTGAGAATGCATAACAGGAAGAAAAACACACTGAGCCCACCCAGACAGACGGTATATCTCACAAGGCCTAGCGGTACCCACTTCATTCCAATCTTACCTCGCCTTTCTTATTACGCGGAATTCGGAAGGCGGAGTCCGGAATCCCATACTCCGCACCCCACACCTTTTCATGCCTCCAGGAAGAAGTCCATACCCACGTTTATTGACTTATCTACCAGTAAACGGCCATCCGGGGACAGGCTCAGGTGGAACCTGGGTAATGGCAGGGGGGCTGGACCGGCAAAGTTAATGCCTTCCTTATCAAAACGGGCGCCATGGCACGGACACTTGAAGACCTGCTGGTCCTCATACCAGATGGGCTGGCATCCCAGATGGGTACACTTGGCTGATAGGGCATAGAACCCCTTCTCCGTCCTTACCACAAAGACCCCTCTACCATGGATAAGCGAAACCGAACCTGCCTTGTAGTCGTCCGGTTTGCCGGCCTTAAATATACTGGAGGGCTCAAAGACTATCCTGGGATACGCAAACCTCACTATGCTTGCCCCTAATATCCCGGCAAACCCAACGAAAACCCCCCAACAGGCCCAGAAGAGCCCCTTCCTTATGGCCTCCCTACGGGCAATCTTCTTCGGGTCTATAGCCTCAGCCTTCGCCATTGGTTTAAACATAAAACATTTTTCTCCCTATTCCACCTCTTTGAACTTTACCATGTTTATGGCATCCGACCAGCAGGCCTCTGCACAGGCCCCGCAGTGGACACACTCCTTTTCATTCATAATTAACCCCACCCAGGGGCCTTCTCCCTCAGCCTCCTCTATCCAACCATCACCAAGACTGAGGTCTTTGTTATTCATAAACCTTAAAGAAAGGCACTCTGTAGGGCAGACGTCCAGACAGTCACCGCAGGCATTGCACGGGTGGTAGGGCCCTATCATTGGGCTTACCGTACAGTCCAGGCACCTCTCTGCCTGCCTCCTCGCAACTTTATCAGAATAACTCCCTTCCACTGGATCCATACTCCTGAGCCTGGCGCCTGTGGGTGCTATTGGAGGCAGAATGCGGCCTATCGTAAGCCGTCTGGTAAAGGTATCCGATTTCTCGTGGTGGTGGACGGGCACTACAGGGCGCAGTTCACCCAGTCCAAGAGAACCCTTGCCTCCCAGGTAATTATGGATGGCAAGGGCGGCCTTCTGCCCGGAGGCAACCGCCTCCACTACATGCCCAGCACCAGCCAGGTCACCACATACAAAGACCCCATCCCCCAAGGAGTGTGGAATTCGGGATGCGGAATGCGGAATTCCCAACTCCGCACTTCGCACTCCGAATTCCGAATTCTGCAGGAGGGCAGGGTCAGGCTCCTGACCAATCGCCAGGAATACCGTGTCTGCCTCTATAACGCTGGAACCGTTTTGCCCAAATACAGGTTTATATCGTCCTCCCCCGTCACGGTCTAGTGCCACAACCGGGGCCAGTTCCAGACCCGCTACCCTGCCCCTTTCTCCCAATATGCGTCTAAGACCAAGCCCTGGGTAGAATACCACCCCTTCTTGTAAGGCCTCAGCAATCTCTGTATCCTCTGCTGTCATCTCTTGCCCCGGCCTTCCGGGCTTCGTACCCCTGGCTGACTCGTAAGAGACCACAGTTACCTTTGTATTCCATACCCCTAATCGCCGTACAGTACGGGCCACCTCTACAGCCATACTGCCACCACCTACTACCACTACCTTCGTCCCTAATGAGGCCCTCCCCCTGGAGGCCACTTCCTTGAGGAAATCCAGCCCCTGAGATACCCCTGCTAGTTCCATGCCAGGTACGTCCAGGGACCTACCCTTCTGTAGGCCGGCGGCCAAGAGTACGGCATCGTACTTCTTCCTGAGTTCGTCTATACCGAAGTCCTCTCCACACCTAGTGTTAATCTCTAATTCCATACCCAGGGAGAGGATACCTTCTATGTCTCTTTTTACTGCCTCTCTGTCTAGTCTGAAGGAGGGGATGGCGTTGTTCAACATACCACCAGGCTGGCTTGAGGCCTCTAGGAGTTTCACCTTGTAACCCATAAGGGCGAGGTCGTGTGCGGCAGACAGACCCGCAGGCCCTGCTCCAACTATTGCTATATTGGGAACTTCTGCCTTTCCAGCAAGCAATACCTTCCCCTTCTTTTTATTGAGCCACTGGTAGACCTCTTTGGCGCCCAGGCGGTTTTTTTCTACCGCGAACCCTTTCAGGGCCCTGATGGATACTGGTTCGTCCAGCTTACTCCTGGTGCAGGCAGGTTCACAGGGGGCATCACAAATCTTACTACAGACAGATACAAAGGGGTTATTTTCACGAGCTACAAGGTAGGCCCCCTGGTAATCCCCCCTAGCAATGGCCGTAACATAGGCCCTGGCATTAGTCCCTACAGGACAGGCCTCTCTGCAGGGTACGTTCTTGAGGAACCATTGGAGGTCATTGGCAACATCTACTTTGTATTTTCTTTCTGAGAGGAGCTTTTGGAAGGAACCTTTATAGCGGATGGCAGAACGTGGCAGAAAGTTTATATTGAGTTCAGGCTGTCCGAAATCTATGGTAAACCTATCCTCGTGAGCCATCGCCTACCTCCAAGAGGTGTACGTATGTATGGGCAGACCTTTAGGTCTGTCCATACTGGGCGGGGTTAAAACAATACCCCTGCGTCAGGAGAAAACCGCCCTGTTTTATAGCATTCTAAATGGAAATTTCAAGTCTGCATTTCGTACAGACTACTCCACTGAATCACAAGAACCGTAGGCGCGGCCCCTGTGATACTGAACCTCCTGCCTTTTAGGTAGATGGCTATTAGCCTCCCTCCTCACTGAGAAGTAACAAGTAGTTTAGCGAATAAAAACCAAAAGTCAATAGCAAAATCGGGCCTCATGCGAAGATTTGTACCAGACGTAAGCTCCTTTAAGCGTGGTTATTAGAGAAGTAGGGGCACGGCATGCCGTGCCCCTACTATGCAGTGCCTGAAAGAGAGACGGCAGTCTTACCGGTCTCTTTATAACAATCTTTATAATAATCCCCTGACTCCTGTAGCTTGTGGAGGTTCTCCAGCACCTGCTTGAAGACCTGGTCCCAATCCTGGCTTACCCTCAGGGCAAACATGGAGTTGCGGGGATTGCCTGTGGCCTTAATGGAGTTCTTGAAACGCATCCTGAGATTGTCTCCGGCATAGAGATGGTCGTAAACGTACTGCATGCCGTTAACAAAATCATCCAGTGTCATATCCACGAGGCGGTGGACGATGTGTGCGGTCTCATAGTACTGCCAGTCCCAGGGGAAATTCTTCCTGAAGAGTCTCCTTTCGGCATCTAACCTGTAGAATAACGGGGTCTTGGGAAATGGGCAATCGAGGCCGTAGGTGAGGATATCTACCTGGCAGTCCAGGATAAAGTCCACCATCCTCTTAAAGGAGTCCTTGTCGTCTCCGTCAGCACCGAATACCACCGAGCCCCAGACGATCAGGCCTGCATCGTGGACCTTCTTTATGCAGTCCTTGTAACTCGTAGTCCCCAGCCTGAGGTTCACCTTCTTGTTCATCTTCTGAAGGACCTGCTCGTTGGTGGACTCAATACCCACAAGGAATCCAAAACAGCCCGATTTAGTCATGAGCTGTAGGGCCTCAGGGTCAAGGCCGATGTTCAGGGCAGTGAAGCCCAACCAGTTCTTGCCCAGGTTCCTGTCTATCATACCCCTGAAGAGGTTTTTGGCCCGTTCAGCAGACTTTACGCTATGCCCATAGAAATTATCTTCGGCAAACATTAGACCTTTGTAGTCTGTAGCGGCCATCTCGTCCAGGACGTCCTCATAGGGTCTTTCCCTGAATTTCTGCCCCTGGAAGGTAGGCACACTGCAGAAGTCGCACCGGTTGGGACAGCCCTTGGTGGTGATTATGGAGGAAAACTTGTAGCCGTACTTCTTCTTCAGGAGTTCTCTGTTGGGATAGACTTTTTTCAACACAGAAAGAGGGGGTAGCCCGCCGTTGTATATCTTTTTCAACTGTCCCTGCTCAAAGTCCCTGATGACCTCTGGCCAGACGGTCTCCGCCTCGCCTGTTATAACGGCGTCCACGTACTGGACGGCCTCCTCAGAGCAGACGGAGGCATGGATACCACCCATGATGACAGGTATGCCGCGCTTCCTGCAGGCCATGGCGATCCTGTAGGCCCTTGGGGCCTGATAGGTCAGTGCCGTGATGGCCACCAGGTCGGGAGGCTCAAAGGTTATCTCCTGTTCCTTTTCGTCCAGGGCAAGTTTTATGTTCTCGTCAACGACGTCAAACTCCCAATCCCCTGGTGTGAGGGCGGCGATGTAAGCCAGGTTCAAGGGCATCTGGACGATGACATGGATACTCTCCTCCCCGTGGCGTCCTGGGGGATGAGGGTTAATCAGGAGCATCTTTTTCATATAACTTACCTCCCATTTTCAAGAATACAGGAAACAGGCCACAGGACACAGGGAAAAGATTTTTTAACCTGTTCCCTGTCTCCTGTAACCTGTTACCTATTAAGTATAAGATTTGCCACCCTCCAGCCCGAAGATACTACCGCACAGACTCCTGGCCCTGGGTTCGTCCAGTGTCCTGCCAGAAAGAGATTATCTAGCGGGGTGCAATGGTCCAGCCTTCCCGAACCTGTCTGCTCCGGGGTAACTGCCCACCCGTAGGCTGCCCCCCTGGAATTCAGGGTGTATCGCTCCAGGGTCCTGGGGGTTGCGGCCTCCACTACCTCTATGTGCTTTCTGAGTCCACCTGGGGCGGGTATCAGCCTATCAAGATAATTTATGTTCTCCTGGGTGAGCCTGTCCTTCAGGGCCTTCCAGTCCCCCACCTCTTCGTAACTTTCCTCTACGGTGGCTACCACGTTAAGAATCTGTCTCCCTCCAGGAGCCAGGCTGCTATCCACCTTTGTGGGGGCAGATACGTATTTCCACTGGTTAGCCGGGCCGTGGTAAAAGCCTCTCCTGAACCCTTTCAGGTCAATCCCCGGGTCAAGCCCCAGATACAGGAGGAAATAGGAGGGGCTTTCTTTCATACCCCTTAGCCTCTCTGAATACGTATGGTCAAACTCTTCTTTAACGAGGCGTGAAAAGGTCTGCCTGGCATCCACGTTAGAAACCACTACGTCTGCCAATGCCTCCCCTCCTCCTTCCAACTTAACGCCCATCACCTTCCTACCGTCCATAAGGATTTCTTCAGCCATAGTGGATAGGAGGGTCTCACCTCCGGATTCGGTAAAATTCTTAGCCAGGCCATTGGCAAAGTTCTGTGTGCCACCCCTGGGGTAATAGGCCCCGTCCCTCAGGTAATTTATCAACATCTGGCACATCCCTATACTGGATACCTCTCCTGGGGGTGTACCGAGATAGCCCCACTGGCCTGCCAGGGTACTCTTCAGTTCCTCGTCCTCAAAAAAGCTATCCAGCATCTCTTTATACGTCATATTCTTGTAGTTATTCAAGGTTGGGCTACCTGAGGCTTCGTTGATTATAGCCCAGTAGAGCTTTACAAAATCCTTAAAGAACCTCTCTATATGCTCCTTCTCTGATGGGTATCTCTTGCCTAGCAGGACTATATAATCCTCTATTTCTGCTGGAATATCAATAGAAAAATCGGGGAAGATGAGGCTGTCCATAGGGTCGAGCCTGCAGAACTCCATTCCCAGACCCAGCTCTTTCAGACATCTCCCCACGATACTGTAGCGTCCGCAACCTCCTATATGATGCACGGCCGCATCAAAGATGAAACCCTTTCTCTTGAACGTAGTGCAGTAACCCCCAGGCTGAGAATGCTGTTCTACCAGGAGTACCTTCTTCCCCTTCCTGGACAGGAAGGCACTACAGACCAGCCCCCCAATACCTGCCCCAATGACTACTACGTCGTACCGTTTTGCCGAGGGTCTGCCCATTCATTGTCAGGAGTATTTAGACAGCACCATGGCAGAACAGTTGCCTGTGTAAGAAAAACTCTGTACCAGGGCATGTCTGACCACCGCTTCCCTCTTCACGTTAGGGACTACGTCAAGGTCGCATAATGGGTCTGGTTCCCGATAGTTGATGGTAGGGGGGATTATCCCGTTATTGATTGCCCCAACGCAGGCTATACACTGCATGGTCCCGGAGGCGTCCAAGCAGTCCCCGGTCATGGACTTTATGGCACTGACAGGGATGCTTTTTGCACGTTCCTTGAAGGATTCCTTTATGACGGTGGCCTCCATACGGTCGCCGTTAGGGCTGGAGTTGGCATTGGCCGAGACATAGGATATATCCCGCGGGCCAAGGCCCGCCTCCTGGAGGGCCATAGAGACTGCCCTTACCCCACCCTGGAGGTCACTCTGGCTCAGGCTCGTGGGATTGAAGGCAGTACCATAACCTTTGACCTCTGCGTATATGGTGGCCTTACGGGCCAGGGCATCTTCCAGGGTCTCAAGGACCAGTAATGCGGCCCCTTCTCCCAGTACGATTCCATTCCGCCTCTTATCAAATGGTGCGCATATTTCTGATTGGCTGTCTTTACTGCCGGAGAGGACACCTGCCTTGTAAGCCGCCCAGAAGATATCCCTCGTAAGGCCATAAACGCCCCCAGCCAGCACCACCTTTATCCTTTCCATCTTAAGGAAGTCAGAGGCATAGATTATGGCGTCCGTCCCACTGGTCTCCCCCGTGGAGACGGTAGAGTTTAGCCCTTTGGCCTGGCAGAATATTGAGGCACGGCTGGCCGGGGCATTAAGGACGGTGTTGGGGAAATCCATTGGGTTGACGTAATTGGGCCCCTCTCTGAGGGCCTCCATGTCAAAGGTAGATATACTGTTAATGCTCCCAAAGGTGGACCCCACCACTATCCCTATATCTTCCTCCCCATAGACCTTATCCAGTCGGGCATCTTCCAGGGCCATAGCGGCGGCGGCAGTTATAAGCAGGCTTGTCCTATCAAAATGCCTTATACCTTTCTGTCCAAGGTAGGTCTTGGGGCTGAAGTCGGTTATCTCTCCGGCCGCCCGGCTGGTGTACTTACTTACGTCAAAGAGGGTAACGGGCCTTACCCCTGAGATACCCGCAGCCAGGTTCCCCCAGAAGGCCTCCTTACCGGTGCCTATGGGGCTGATAATCCCAATGCCTGTTACTACGACCCGTTTCTGCATTTCTATGTATGGTTAAAAATGTCTGGAAAGGAGATGCACGTTGCGGTTAATTCAAGAATTTCTTTATAACCAGACAACTGTTGTTACCCCCAAAGGCATAGGCCGTGTTGAGGGCTATGTTTACGGGATGTTCCCTCTTTACGTTGGGTACATAATCCAGGTCACATTCGGGGTCCTTTGTCTGATAATTGATAGTGGGGGGGACTACGTCATGCTTTACCACCAGGGCACAGGCAACCGTCTCTATTGCGCTGGCCGCCCCCATGGTGTGACCCATCATGGACTTTATGGAACTCACTAATAACTTCTTGGCATGGTCCCCAAAGACCTTCTTTATAGAGATAGTTTCTGCCTTGTCGTTAGCAATGGTACCGGTCCCGTGGGCGTTTATATACTGCACGTCCTCAGGGGTTATGTCGGCATTCTTCAGGGCCTTCCGCAGTGAGGAGGCCACCCCATTCCCTTCCGGGTGTGGGATAGTGATGTGATACCCGTCGCAACTAAGGCCGTAGCCGATAATCTCGGCATAGACAGTGGCGCCCCTCTTCAGGGCATTATCCAGGGGTTCCAGTAATAGTATACCCGCCCCCTCTCCCACAAGCATACCTTTGCGGTTTTTATCAAAGGGCTGACAGATATCCGGTGCCACTGCCCCCAGGCGGCCAAAGCCAATAAAGGCCACCTTGGAGAAGGGGTCTGCCCCCCCTGCCAGCATATAATCAGCCCTCCCTAGTTTTATAAGGTCGTAGGCGTAACCAATGGCGTAATTGCCGGCTGCACAGGCAGTGGGGATGATAATGTTGGGGCCCTTGAGGCCAAATTCTCTGGCAATGTTGGAGGGGATATTGTTGCAGGGATGCCTCAGAAAGAGGCCTATGTCCACATGGTCTTCGTCCTGCCCGTATCTTATAAGGTTTATCTTCTCCAGTATCTGTATCTCTCCCCCGGTAGTGCCTACTGATACACCAATCCTTGTTGGGTCAACCCCCTCAAGCCCTAGTCCTCCGTCCATCAGGGCCAACTTGGTGGCCGCAATGGCCATCTGAGACCCCTTACCCAGCTGGTCTACGGTCCCGTTCTTAATGTAGTCCCTGGGATTAAAGTCCCTTACCTCGGCACCCCTATGGACTTTGTGTCCTGAGGTATCAAAGCAAGTTACCTCCCCAACGCCTGACTCCCCTTCCAGCAGGGCCTTCCAGAACTTGTCCTTGCCAGAACCGATAGGGGTAATTACGCCCAGCCCAGTGACTACTACACGCCTTTCCATTAGATTAGCTTCGCTCACGACTTGTAGGGGCAACCCCTACTATCTAACCCAGAGAACTCTTATCAGCCAGACCGAAGGTCAAGGAGGCCTTGGCTACTATCTCCTCCCCCACCCTTGCCGTACCCTGCACTATTGCCCCTTTAGACACCACCTTCTCCACGTTGACTTCCAGGAGTAACTGGTCTCCGGGGAAGACAGGCTTTACGAAACTGGCCCTCAGAGAGGCCAGGAGGAAGACCGAATTGGAAGTTTCTTCTTTAAGGAAGCTTTTTTTGAATAAGATTATGGAGGCTTGGGCTAGGGCTTCCAGGGTCAGTACCCCAGGCATTATGGCATACTCTGGAAAATGTCCTACAAAAAAAGATTCATTTCCTGAGACATTCTTTAGGCATAAGATCCTCTTACCTTCCTCTAACTCCACTACCTTGTCTATGAAGAGGAAAGGATACCTCTGAGGGACTAGTCTCCTTACCTCCTCAAAATTGATACCCATAAAGGGTCCTTCCTAGGCCTTCTGAGGCTCTCCCTTGAGCCTTCCATTCTCAGACAGGACCGCTTTGGTCATATTGATGGTGCCAGTTAGAGAGGTAATGTCTACCAGCTTCTCTTCAGGAATCTGAATCTTGAACTTCTTTTCTATAAGGGCCAATATCTCCAGGGCCAGGAGGGAGTCTATTTCCAGCTCTTTAAAAAAGTTGGCCTCCCTTTTCTGCCATATCTCCTCCCTATCTAGCTCGGTCACCTCTGCTACTATGGCAGTGACCTCCTTTTCTACTTCTTCCGTGCTCAGTGTCTCCAAATACACCCTCCTTTTTGTTCACTCTAAAACCCTTTGAGACAAAAAGCCACCCTTTAGATTATAGAGACCCCGCTCGGGTGGAATAAATTTGAAACATGATAACATCGTACATATTCTATTGTCAATAACAAACTCTGTCTTCTCAAAATCAGTAGCCGCAGGCTTTAGCCTGCGTTAGAAGCGAAACCTAAAGGTTGCGGCTACTTAGCTGCTGGCTACTGTTTACCCCCCTTGGCCTCGCCTGGGGTGGCTCCGCCTGGGGCGGCCCCGCCGCCCTTCTCTGCCTTGGCCTTGTCGTGGTAGTCCTTACTGCGATAATCCGTCTGATAAAAACCACTCCCCTTAAAGATTACGGCTGACCCCGTCCCAATACGCCTCTTGGCCTTATCCCCGCAAGAGGGGCAGGTCTTCACCTTGCCGGCATTAATGGATTCAAAGCGCTCAAATTCATGACCGCAACCTCCGCACCTATACTCATACGTCGGCATATATTAACCTCCACAAAGTAAAACAGTCCACCCCTGCACCACAAGGGTGCAGGGCAGGTAACTAACAGATTATATCTTGACAAACACAAAATTCAAGACCTTCCCCTTTGTTACGCCCCGTAAGGACTAACTGGCATCAAATTTAAGGGAGGTGGTGATAATCTCTTTCTTTTCCTTCTTTATCTGGGCCCTGGACACGCTGTACTGGACACTTACGGCCTCCCAGTTCAGCTTGCCATCCTTATAAGTACCTGACCCTATCTGGATACTTATTGTGCCATCGTCATCCCCCTCATCCTGAAGGGCTTCTGCCTCAAATACTACCTCGTTAACCCCTGCCTCCACAAAAGAAGTTACGTCCACTATCTCCTTCTTAACCTCCGGCTCTATCGTCACAATATGGTCATCATTAATATGTACGTCCACCGCACACCCGGGTTCATGGCCCGTCTCGGCAAGGAGGTAGTATTGATGTCTAAGTTCCCCAAGTACAAGACCATTCCAGACAAGCATGGACAACCCCCAAACCACCACTACCGTCAAGAGTGGCCTCGCCACCCCTATCCGCCATGGTCTCATCTCATACTCCTTTCCCTTTTTTGTCCTACCTGAAGTGTGGGAATGCGGTCCGCCTCAGGCGGATGCCCCTATAACACCCGAAAGGAAGAGTCTAGCAGTTTACCTCCCATTATGTCAATAGCTAGGGGGTAGGGAGTAGAGGCTAGGGAGTAGGGTGTAGGGAATAGCAGGATAAAATCTTGCTACTCCCTATCCCCTAAAAATTAAAAAATTAATGGGACGGTTCTATTTCCTCACGTGCCCCTACTTACTTACTCATGTCCTAAGTTCAACCGGTCACGATTGACAAAGACATCGCAGTCTGCTAAGATTTTTCCGCCTGGTGCTACATTGCCCCATGCCTAATTTGTACGGGGTTTGTGTCTCACAATCTTTACATAATCAACTGGCCAGGCAATCTGGCACATCATACTGGGAGAAACTGAAGATGTTTGATTCTATTCGTAGTAGGACGATAATCCTCTTCCTCCTCTTTTCCGGCGTCCCCTTACTGACCACCAGGCTGATGGGTTTCCCCATGATACAGAAGGCCTTTCAAGAGTCTGGAAAAAGAGACCTGGAGAGCGTGGGCCACAAGCAGGCCGAGCTTGTCTCCATGTGGATGAAGGAGCGCAAGACCCACGTTACGGTCATGGCCGGGGAGTATCTAATCAATTCCTTCCTAAGGTTCAATCCGGGCGACAAAGAATACCAGGAGCTTACTTCTCAGCTCCAATCCATAAAGGACAATTTCGGTTACAAAGAAATCTCTCTTGCCGACTACCAGGGTAGGATTAGGGTATCTACCAGAGAAGACCTACTGGGGCTCAGTATGGCGGAATCTGATTACTTCCAGGAGGCACTAAAGGGTAACGTCTTCGTAACCCGTGTCCACCCCTCTGCCCTTCCCATCCAGAACGAGTCCGGGGAGATGGAGAGGGGCGTACCCACCCTCTTTGTCTCAGGTCCCGTAAGGGACGACAGGCACGGGGTCATTGGGGTAGCGAGCCTAAGGGTGGACGTTATGTCCCTCTCCAGGGTGTTGCGCGGGGTAAAGCTTGGTGAGACGGGGGAGACCTATCTGGTGGACGAAGACGGTTACATGATTACTGAATCCCGTTTCGCCTCCACCATCAGGGAGATGGGTTTGGTAAAGAAGCGGAC